>JALOKO010000083.1 GCA_025456495.1 Bryobacterales bacterium
TCCGCAAACCATCGCGCTCATTCTGTCCCACCTGCAGTCCACGCAGGCGGCGGCGATGCTGATGGCGCTTCCGATTGAGCAGCATGCCGATGTGGCCACGCGCATGGCGAACCTTGACCAGATCTCGCCCGAGATTGTCACCCGCATCGCCTCCATCATTGGGCAGAAGATGCAGGAACTGGGCGAGTACAGCCGCGAGTCCTACGGCGGCGTGCAAGCGGTGGCCGAGTTGTTCAACCATCTGGACGCCAACACCACCAAGAGCATCCTCGAATCCATTGAGGGCGAGGACGAGATGCTGGGCAAGAGTATCCGGCACTTGATGTTCGTCTTTGAAGACATCCTGAAGCTGGACTCGCAGGCGGTGCAGGAGATCCTCTCCCGGGTGGATCGCAAGCTGCTTACCGTCGCCCTGAAGGGAACCAGCGAGCCACTGCGCCAACACTTCATCAAGGTGATGTCGCAGCGCGCCGCCGACATGCTGCGCGAGGACATGGACGCCCTGGGCCCCATCAAGATTCGCGATGTGGACGACGCCCAGCAACAGATCATCGGCATCGTGAGGCAACTAGAGGCCGAGAACGTCATTCAGTTGGGCGGCGGAGGCGGCGAAGAATATGTCAGCTAGGCTACTCCGCGGCGAGGTGGGCGTGCTGTCCAACTTCCCTTGGTCAGGCGCGGCGGAGGCAGAGTCCGCGGTTCGCGGCGTGGCTGCAGCGGGCCTTCAGGGCCTGCAACTCCGGCCGGTGGGCGCCACCCCGGCCGCAGAAGGCGGGACGCTGGCGGCGCCGGCCGATGCAGCCGGGCTGCTGCTTCAGCAGCAACTGGACGCGGCGCGCGCAGAGTTGGAAGCGTTGCGCATCAGCACGCAGCATGACCTGCGGATGGCGCACCAGAAGGGCTTCGAAGAAGGGCAGCAGGCACGCGAGGAACAGGTTGGCACTGAGCTGACCGGGATGCGGCAGCAGATTGCGCAGTCCTTAGCCGAAGCCGCGCGCGCCCGTCAGGAACTGCTGGCGCAAACGGACCTTGACCTGGTTCGCCTCTCCATGGCGATTGCAGAGAAGGTTCTGTATCGCCAACTGCAGATCGATTCCGATGCGCTACAAGGTATCGTCCATGCCGCACTGGAACGTCTTGCCGGTCGCCCCACCCACGCCGTCCGGATGCATCCTGAGGACATGGCGCCGGTGGAGGCGGCTTTGGCGCGCCTGCAGCACAAGAGCTTTCGGCTACTGCCGGACCCATCGCTTCCCAAGGGCAGCCTCTTGTTCGATACCGACCATGGGGTATTGGATTGTTCCATCACCACACAGTTGGAAGAGATTGAACGCGGCCTTGCCGATCGTCTGCAACGGAGCACGTCATGACGCATCGATCCCTGCCGACGGGCGCTGAGGTGCAGCGTTTCCTGAAGCCGCGAAACTTCATGCGCTGGACCGGCACCGTCACGCAGGCAGTGGGCCTGCTGGTGGAAAGCGTCGGCCCGATGGTGGCGCTGGGGGATTTCTGCGAAGTGCGCACTGCGGGCGGACGCCTGGTACGCACGCAGGTGGTGGGCTTTCGCGATCAGCGTGTGCTGTCGATTCCACTGGAAGATACCGACGGCATCCACCTGGGCGACACCGTGGTGGCCCGCCCCGAGGCCGCGTTGATGAGCGTCGGCAAGGGTTTGCTGGGGCGCGTCCTGGATGGCTTTGGCAGGCCCATGGATGATGGTCCGCCCATTTTGGGAGAGGCGCTCTACAGCCTCTATCAGTCCCCTGGCAATCCGATGGCCCGGCAGAAGATCCGCCAGCCGCTGCCCACGGGCATTCGCGTGATTGACGCGCTGTTGCCTTGCGGAGTGGGGCAACGGATTGGCATCTTCGGCGGCTCGGGCGTGGGCAAAAGCACATTGCTGGGGGCCATGGCCCGGCACAATGCCGCCGATGTATCGGTGATCGCCCTCATCGGCGAGCGTAATCGCGAGGTGCGCGAGTTCATTGAGAACGACCTGGGAGCGGACGGGTTGCGCCGCAGCGTGGTGATTGCGGCCACTTCTGACCGTCCGGCGCCCCTGCGCATCCGTGCGGCCTTCGTGGCCATGGCGGTGGCCGAGTACTTCCGCGATCAAGGCGCCAAGGTGCTGCTGGTCATGGATTCCGTCACGCGTCTGGCAATGGCCCAACGGGAGATCGGCCTCGCGGCTGGCGAGCCCCCCAGCCAGAAAGGGTACACCCCGTCGGTCTTCAGCCTGATGCCCAAGATCTTCGAACGAGCCGGGAATTTCGACACCGGCTCCATCACCGGATTCTTCACCGTCCTGGTGGAGGGTGATGACCTGAACGAGCCCATCACGGACGCGGTGCGCGCCATTCTGGATGGGCACATCGTGCTTTCGCGAGAACTCGGCGCGGCGGGCCACTACCCGGCCATCGATGTGCTGCACTCCGTGAGTCGTCTCTCCACCCAGGTGAGCGACCGCACCCATCTCAGCGCGGCCCGCGCCCTGCGGGAAGCCATGGCGCGCGTCCATCAGGCGCAGGATCTCATTCACCTGGGCGCCTACACCAAGGGCAGCAATCCGCAACTGGATACCGTGTTGTCAATGCGCCAGGATATCGATCGATTCCTGCGGCAGGAGCCCGATGCCCCCTCCACTCGCGACGAGAGCCTGGCCGGACTCCAACGCTTGGCCGGACTGTTGGAAAGGAGCTAAGCCATGAAGTCGTTTCAGTTCCCGCTGGAGAAAGTGCTGGCCTTTCGCAAGCAGCAGTGGGAGGCCGAGTCCGCCATCCTGGCCACACTCCTGGAGCAGCACCACCACTTTGAGGCGGAACTGGAGCATGCGGGAGAGGTTCTGCAGCAGGCGGCGCAGGACCTATGCCGACAGCCCGCCCTGTCCAGTGACGGGGTTCACCAGCACGCGCTGGCTGCCGAATCGGCCCGACGCGCACTACGCCGCCTGAAGCTCGCTCTGGATGGCGTGGCCACCAAAGTTGCCCGGCAACGCCAGGTGTGTCTAACCGCCAGACGCGACTACGAACTGGTGCGCAAGCTCCGCGAGGCGCGCTGGGCCGCGTGGCTGCTGGAGGTGGATCGCGAGCAGGAGTCGCTGGCCACGGAATCGTTCCTGGCAAGGCGCACGCAGCGCCGCTTGGCGCTGTCTTCGCGTGCTGACTCGTCCGCGCCCAATCACGCTGTCTCATACGCTCCAGAGCCGCCCGACGCACAGAACCATGCTGGTACCCAAGACCAGCCCGGCGCCCAAGACCAGCCCGGCACGAAGGACTACACGATCAAGGCGCGGCGTTAGCCGCTCGCGGCGACCGCGGACGAGCTTGCCCCAGTTGACGCGTTTGCCGCAGGTGCGCGCGCAAGCGCGCCAAAGCTGCATTCAGCTCCGCGACATGTTGCTGGGCCACTTCCGGCTGGTTCTGCTCCAGGCTCTCGCGAATTCCAGGCAGCGTCTTCACTCCATACCCGGTGAATAGCCCAGGCGCGTAAACCTGATGCCTGTACCAGGGTCTGCCGGGCAACCCTCTCGTGAGGGCAAGCCGCTGTTCAGCCGCCAGCAGCGCCTGATTCACCGCGCTTGCCGCTGCTTTATCCTGCGCCAGCCGATCCCGGTTGGCGGCGACCCAGCGGTTCCAGCCGAGCCCCTCTTCCAGGAGGCTTTGCAGGCTGGCGAGCAGGGAAGCGATATCCAGAACCTGCCCCTTCTCGCGCGCGATCAACTCCACTTCCCTGGCGTATCCGGCAACAATGCGCGCCACCTCAGCGAAGTCATAGGGAAGCACCGGCGCATTGGATAGCCGCAGAAGCGCGGTGAGCATTACGTCACTGAGAGCCTTCCCGTAGCGATGGCCCGGGTCGCAATACTTCTCATACCACGCGATGGAATCGTAAATGGAGTGGTAGACCCCCGCGCTGGGGCAACCCCCACCAAACCCGAAGTTCAGCGAAGGCATGGTGATGTGGTGGAGGAAAGGGGCGTAATCGCTGCCGGAGCCGGCGGCATCAACGGGAAAGGGGCGGTCCTGCCCGTCCATGCTGTTCTGGATGCGTACCCGTGCCTCCAGGACGCTGCGCCCGCTAGCCGGATCCTCCACCTCAGCCAGCAGTTCGCGCAGATAGGGGGCCAGATGATGGCTCCCACCCACACGCAACTGCCCGCGCCCATTGGAATCGGAGTTGAAATAGGCAACCAGCTTTCGCTGGAGTTCGCGCGCGTGCTGCTCCACCCATTCGGTGGAACCGATGATGCCGAACTCCTCGCCATCCCAAAACGCCAGCTTGATGGTACGCGAAGGCTGCCAACCCTCCTGCTTCAGGGAGGCCAGCACACGCGCCGTTTCCAACACCACGGAGGCGCCACTCACCGGATCGTTGGCGCCATTCACCCAGGCATCGTGATGATTGCCGTACATCACCCATTCATCGGGGAAATCCTTGCCCGGGATGGTGGCGATGACGTTGTAGATCTTGCGTAACTCGAAACGATTGCGTACCTCCAATCGCGCCTTCGAGTTGCCATCGCCCAAGCGGTACTCCAGCGGCAGCCCGCCCTTCCAGCCCGCGGGCGCCGGTTCGCCGCCAATGGCTTCCAAGAGTGGCTGAGCATCGCTGTGTGAGATGGGAAGCACGGGAATCTTCAGGATGGTTGGAGACTCCTCCACCGAAAGACGCTGGGCGCCCGGAAGACTCGGCGTAAAGGGCGTGGTGGGGTCGCCTGGATAGATGGGCATGTCCATCACGCTGCCCCGCTGTACGCCCTGTGGGGGACGGTGCGGGCCTTCCGGATACACGGCTCCTTTTCCGAAACCATCGTCGGCGGGGTCAGAGTAAATGATGCAGCCCACGGCGCCACGCTCCTGCGCAAGTTTGGGCTTGATGCCGCGCCAACTGCGGCCATAGCGGGCGATGACGATCTTTCCCTTCACGGAAACGCCGCGCTTCTCCAGTTCGGCGTAGTCCTCCGGCGTGCCGTAGTTCACATACACCAGTCCGGCGGTAACGTCGCCGTTGCCCGCATAGGCATTGAAGGTGGGCAGTTGTCCGGGCTGTCCGGAACTGGGGTCCTGGTCAATCGCGGGCTCTTTCAGGAGCGCCTTGTACCGCGAGGGCTGCAGCAGCTCCAGCCGCCGTTCGCCGGGAAAGGGCAACATCACCTCATACACGGCGTACTCGGCTTCCAGTCCCCATCCACGCAGGGAGGTAAGGATGTACTCGGCCACCTTGCGGGAAGCTTCGGTGCCGGCGTGATGCGGATGCGCCGCCATCACGTGCATGTACTTGCCCACTTCCGTGGCGCTGGCGCGGGCGCGAGCGGATTGCTCCAACGTCCGTTGCGCGGCCACCTGGGAATCGGGAAAACCCAACATGCCCGCAGATGGCGGCGCGGGCCTTTCCTGGGCCGCCAGGGCAACGATGCAGGCGGCCGCGGCAAGAGCCGCAAGACAGCGGCGAACACACTGGGCAGAGAAGGAAATCATGCTGGCTGCAATCCGGGAATCCTGTACACCGTCCATCGCGGAGGGCTGTTGTCAGGATAGCAATCGGCCGCGGAGACGCCAGCGTTCACGGGCTTTCTGGGTGCCCGATTGCGCCGTTCCCATACGCCGGGTGGCTCCGGTTTCCCAGGCTCCATGGGGGCTACAGGTTCCCGGAATGCTCCCGGGTACGCACCATCAACAGATTGCTGCCGTCCTGCACCACGTCCCCATCGCCATTGATGAGGCGAAGGTCCAACGTCAGGATGCCCCGCTCAGGCTTACGAGTGGCGCGCTTGGCGGTGACGGCAATCTCGCCCGAAATCCGGTCACCCGCAAAGAGCGGCTTGCGGAAGTTCCAATGCCAGGAAAGTGAGGCGACGCTGGCAAACTGAGTCTCCGCCCGGTTCTTCAGGCCATCCAGAAGAATCAGGCCCAGCAGCCCGTGCGCAACGCGTCGGGGAAAACCCAGTTCCCGGGCGAAGTCGTCGTCCATGTGCAGAGCAAAGAAGTCGCCAGATAGGCCGGCAAACTGGATGATGTGCGCTTCAGTAAGCGTCATTCCGCCAGTCTGGATGGTCATTCCCTCAGAAACATCTTCGTAGTAGAGCAAAGCAGCCATGGAGCCTCCCGACGCCGGAGCCGTGTCCACTATAAACCAACCGGATAGTTGATTCAACTCTTGCCAGACACAATCCTGCTGCCGTAGACTGGAGGCGATTATGGCCGTGGCGGAAGTGAATCCCGGGAAAGCGAAGCGTGTCCGGAATCCCGACGCCACCCGGCTCCGGGTGCTGCAGGCCGCTACCACGGAGTTCGCGCGGCACGGTTTCGCGGGTGCGCGCATCGATGCCATCGCACTGCGGGCCAAGGCCAACAAGCAGATGATCTACCACTACTTTCACAGTAAGCAGGACCTTTACCTTGCCGTGTTGGAAGAAGCCTACGGAGACATCCGCCGCTCAGAGGCCCAACTGCAGGTAGAGCACCTGGAACCGGTGGAGGCGCTCTCCACCATGGTGCGCTTTACCTGGGACTACTACCTGCGCCACCCGGAGTTTCTGGCTTTGGTCACCAACGAGAACCTGCACCGCGCGCGGCACCTGAAGCGTTCAACACGGATGGGAGAGTTGCACGGGTTGTTTCGTGTACGGCTTGCGGACATCCTCTCCCGGGGGCAAAGGAAGCGCGTCTTCCGCAGGGGCGTGGACGCTGATCAACTGAACCTGACCATTGCCGCCATCGGGTATTACTACCTCAACAATCGCTTCACCAACTCTGTGATTTACCAGAAGGACCTGGGTGCGCCGGAGGCTCTGGAGGAGCGGCTGCGCTTTAACCTGGACACCGTGCTGCGCATGGTGCTGCGCGAGTCGCCCGCGCAGCAGAACCGCGGGAAACGCAGCCGAGGGGCCGACGCATGAGCGCGCAAAGCACCACTCGCCCGGTGGCGTTGGTGACCGGCGCCGCGCGAGGCATCGGCAGGGCGTGTGCGCTGGCGCTGGCGGAAGCGGGATTCCATCTTGTCCTGGCTGACCGTGAGGGCGATGACCACCGCGACCTGCTGGCAAGCGCGGCCGAGGAAGCACGACAGGCGGGCGCCGATGTCGTACAGGTACACGGCGATATTGCCGATCTTGGGCTGCACGCCAAGCTGGTGCAGGCGGCGGTCACCCACTGGGATCGCCTGGATTGTCTGGTGAACAACGCTGGCGTGGGTGTTCTGCGGCGCGGGGACTTGCTGGCTGTCACTCCTGAGAGCTTTGACCGTTGCCAGCAGGTGAACACACGCGCGGTGTTCTTCCTCAGCCAGGCAGTGGCCCTCCATTTCCTGCGCCAGGGTGAACGCGACGGCCACCATCGCAGCATCGTCAACATCACATCCAGCAATGCGGAAGCAGTCTCAATCAACCGGGGTGAATACTGTGTCTCCAAGTGCGCCAGTAGCATGACCACGCGCCTGTTCGCATTGCGGTTGGCAGAGGCCGGGGTGGGCGTATATGAGGTGCGGCCCGGCGTAATTGCAACCGACATGACCCTACCCGCGAAGAAAGACTATGACCAGCGCATCGCCGACGGCCTGGCGCCCATGCGTCGCTGGGGCTATCCATCCGATGTCGCCAACGCAGTGACGGTGCTCGCCCAGGGGCGCTTGCCCTACACCGTGGGCCAAGCCATTGTGGTGGATGGCGGCCTCACCATTCCCAGATTTTAGGAGCCTACTTGTGACCCCGATTGTTGGTAGTGAAACCGTGCTCTACTCGCAGTTTCAGACAGACGGCCAGACCTGGGCGGAGATCACCCTCAACCGCCCGGAGAAAGGCAACGCACTGACGCTCCCCATGCTGGATACGTTGGGCGGGCTAGCTAGCGCCATCGCGGCGGACCGTACGATCCGCGCGGTCTTGCTTCGAGCCAACGGAAAATTCTTTTGCACGGGCGGTGACATTACCGCCTGGGGCGCCATGCGCCCCCACGAGATGGCGCGCGATTGGATTCTTCACGGCATCGATGTACTGCAGCGCATCATCGCCTTGCCACAGCCGGTGGTTGCCGTGATCTCGGGACATGCCATTGGCGGCGGGTTGGAATTGGCCATGGCCGCCGATCTACGCGTGGCCATACGGTCCGCCAAGTTCAGTGTGCCCGAGGTGGGGCTGGGGATGATTCCTGGCTGGAATGGGACACGGCGCCTGGCGGAATTGATTGGTCCGGCGCGCGCCCGGCACATGGCCTTGTTGGGTAACCCCATCTCCGCGGAGCAAGCCTTGGACTGGGGCCTGGTGACTTCCGTTGCGGACGATCCAGACAACCTTAACCAGCAGGTGGAAGCCTGGCGTGCGCAGTTGTGCGCCAATGCTCCGGTGG
The DNA here is from genome assembly GCA_025456495.1 of Bryobacterales bacterium. Lineage (GTDB taxonomy): Bacteria > Acidobacteriota > Terriglobia > Bryobacterales > Bryobacteraceae > JACTMJ01. Next base: position 8,343 of record JALOKO010000083.1, read on the forward strand.
CCATGAGCCTGGTGAAGGGCCTCATTGAGACCGTCCACGCTGACCTGCGCCATCACCACGCCAGCGCCGTCGCCGAGGCCCTGGGGACATCGGATTGCCAGGAGGGCGTGCGGGCATTCATTGAGAAGCGGCGGCCCTCTTTTCACAACCGCTAACCAGGAGTAGACCTTCCATGAGCCGAACGCAGTTTCTGAGCGCCGCCGAGGTTGCCGCCCTGGTTCGCGATGGCGACACCGTAGCCATCAGTGGCAATGGCGCGGGCATGATTTCCGCTGAGGCCATCTTCGCCGCGATTGAGCGGCGCTTCCTGGACACGGGCCACCCGCGCGAACTGACGCTGGTGCATTCGCTGGGGCTAGGTGATCGCGACGCGATGGGGGCCAACCGTTTCGCGCATGAGGGCATGCTGCGCAAGGTGATCGCCGCGCACTTCACTTGGTCGGCAAGGATTCAGCAGTTCATCCGCGACGAGAAGATCGAGGCATACTGCCTGCCCGGTGGGGTGATCCAACATTTGCTCCGCGAGATTGGGGCGGGGCGCCCAGGGCTATTCACCCATTCCGGTCTGGGCACGTTTGTGGATCCTCGCCAGCAGGGTGGTCGCTGCAATGCACGCAGCCAGGAAGAAGTGGTGGAACTGCTGCAGGTGGATGGCCGCGACATCCTGCGCTACAAGCCCTTCCCGGTGCATGTGGGCATCATCCGTGGCACCTACGCCGATAGAAACGGCAACCTAAGCCCGGAAGAAGAAGCCATCGACATGGACATCCATAGCATTGCCCTGGCGGCGCATAACAGCGGGGGCGTGGTGCTTGCGCAGGTGCGGCAGGTGGTGGAGGCGGGCAGCCTGCACCCGCGTCACGTGCGCGTGCCCGGCATCCTGGTGGATGCCGTGGTGGAAGACCCGCGGCAGGAGTTGTTCTACGGACTGGGCTATGACCCTTCCATTGGCGGCGCCAAGCGTGCGCATCTGGGCGAGATGGCTAACGATCTGCCAGATCGCCCGGAGCGCCGCATCATCGCCCGTCGCGCGGCCATGGAACTGCGTGAGGGCGTTTCGCTGAACTTCGGATTCGGCATGCCCGGGGGCATCTTTGGCGTCATCGCCGAACAGGGTATCGGAGACCGATTGTGGATGAGTGTGGAGCAGGGCACACACAATGGACGCATGCTGGACGGCCGCCTCTTCGGCGCATCCCGCAATACGGACGCCATTGTCCCGTCGATTGAGCAGTTCGATTTCTACAGTGGCGGCGGCATTGAGATCACCTTCCTGGGAATGGGAGAAGCCGATGCCGCGGGCAACGTCAATGTCAGCCATTTGGGCGGAAGTCTCATTGGACCGGGGGGCTTCATTGAGATTGCGCAGAATGCCAAGAAGGTGGTGTTTTGCGGGACCTTTGATGCCCAGGGCGCCAAGGTGGCATGGGCGGATGGGAAGCTCAGCATCCTGCAGCCAGGCCAGGTTCACAAGCTGGTGCGGCAGGTGGAGCGCATCACCTTCTCAGGCAGCTACGCGCGAAACAGCGGCCAGGAGGTGCTGTACATCACGGAGCGCGCCGTATTCCGCCTCACCGCCGATGGGATGGAACTCATTGAGATGGCCCCCGGGCTGGACCTGGAACGCGACATTCTCGACAGGAGTACCTATGAGCAACGTACCGAAGAGCGAATTTGTATCTGCTGAAGACTACCTGCTTTCGGAAGAAAATGCGCGCAGCCGGAGCGAGTACATCGAAGGCTGGGTTCGGGCCATGACAGGCGGTAGCGTGCGGCATAATCAAGTAAAGGTCAATTGTACCTGCCATTTGATGCGCCAGCTAAAGGGGAAGCCTTGTCGCCCATACGATTCCGACATGAAACTTCGAATTCGCGGAAAAGACGCGAGGTTCTATTATCCGGATTTGCAAGTGGTCTGTGACAGCAACTCGTCAACAGAACATTTTCAAGACTCGCCGGTTTTGATTATTGAAGTCCTATCGCCCAGTACTCGCCAGTACGATCTCGACGAAAAACTGAATGCCTATTTGC
>JALOKO010000084.1 GCA_025456495.1 Bryobacterales bacterium
ATCTATTTTTGCAACCCGCTGCCGCCGAACCGCCTTGTCACTCCTGCAAGGTCACCGGCGACGCGGTTTCACCTGCAGCCTGCGGGCAAGTTCCTCCACGTAGTCCCGCGCTATCTCCGCCTCATATCGGTAATAGCCGAACTGCGCCTCCCTGCGCACTGCAACCAGCCCTGCGTTCACCAATTCCTTCAGGTGATGGCTCATTGTGGGTTGAGCAACCGGGAACTCGTCCAGCAGTGAACTGCAGCAGCACTCAGAGTTTTGCGCAATGGCGCCAAGAATCGCGCGGCGTCGCGGGTCGGCGAGGGCCTTTGAGACTCGTTGAAACTGGGCGTCATCCATCACTGGCTCCATCGTACCGGGAACAGAGGGGCGTCGGGAAAGCACCCATCTAGTCCTGAATAAACTTCTCGTAGAGGCCCATATAGTAGGGCAACAGGAACGATGTACCATCAGCCAGGCGCATCCCCGTGCCGCCAGAGTCAACGCGATAGGGGTCAAGGTTCCAGTGGAAGACCGTGCGTTCGTCGATGGGAATCACCTTGCCGTCCCGTCGCAGGAAAAGTGTGCCGGGTTCCCGGTCCGGCCGTACGTAAGCGGGAAGCGGCTGCAGATCGCGCCGGTGGCTATTCAGCATAGGCCACTCTACAAGGTTCAGCGGAAAGCGACGCAGCGTCTCCATGGCTTCATTAGCCCAGCCAGGCTTGGGACTCAGTTCATAGACGTCGTGCGCATCCTGGTAACGCATGCCACGCAACTGGCTGGCCGCCACAAAGTCAAAGAAAGGGTTGCGCTCTGGCTTTTCCAGTTCCCAGTAACTTGCCAGCGACAACGCATACATCGCCTTGTACGCGGGCCTCGTCTCGTACGTCAGCAGATGGTAGTAGTTCATGAATGCCATCTCATCGTCGCTTTGGTTGCCGCCGCCTACGCCGGGCGTGTTCTTGGGGAACATCAGATTGTTGTTGTACCCGTGCTTGTCAATCAGTAGATCCGCCGCGGCGCCATACTTGGCGTCGCCGGTCACGTGCTGTGCGACACGCAGGTAGGTGAGCATGGACAGCGAATTCAGACCGCGCTCTACCCACCATGAAGGATCCAGGTTGATGTCGTTCGGGCCAAACACTCCCCATCGAGTCTTGTCGCCATCGTGGTCCACCAGCGAAAATTCGTGGGTTAGCAGATGGTCAGTGATGCGGCGGACGACGCGGCGCACCTCCTCCCGCTCAGCATCGGCTTCGGCCACCAGATCGAAATAGAGGCCGTAGAAGAAGTAATGCCCGTCCAGTTCGTCGCTACTGGTGTCGGTCTTCCAAAACCACTTGCCGTCCGCGCTCCTGGGCCAACGCGGGGTTAGCACCTTCCACTTGCGATCATGATGCTGGCGGCGATGCCGGTCGCGCTCCAGCGAGTCGCCCACATTGGGGTCCCGTCCGCTGGTGGGCAGAATGCTGCGCGCCGGAAAACCCGTTGGCGCCGGATGCGCGCCGCCTTGTGTCACCTCGCTCAGAAAGCCCAATGCACGCAGGGCCTTGGTTGCCCGCTCCTTGGCTTTCGTGCTCTTTGTGGCGCCATACGCGAAGCACTGGGCAGCGCCATACATGCCCGTCCACAGGCCATCATTGTCGCTATCGTGCTGCTCCCACGCGGACAGATCACCCGGCTGCTTCAGCTTTACTTCCAGCACATACTCAAACTCCGTGCGGCGGTGTCTCTTGTCGATCTCGTCTTCAAAGAAGGCGGCCTTATCGGCAAGGCTCACCAGGCGGCGTTGAATCATCCCCAAGCCCGCCGGGGTAAGGAACAGCGCGTGTCCGTCCTTGTCGATCCGTAGGTCCAGGACGTGATCGTGCGGTAGCCAGCGCCTCCCCTGCCGATAACGCCACTCGCCATTGGCGTAATAGGCGGCGCCACGGGGAGTGCCCACCCAAACACCACCCAGAGCGTCCTGCGCGTGTACGGTCACCGGTTCCACCGGAATACTGGCGAGCACGTGCGGGGGGATAGGGCGTGGGTCGGGCCCTTGCCATGCCTCCACCGGAATCCCATCCGGCTGGCGGCTCCATCGGCCTTGCTGGAAGGCGTAGGCGCCATCGGCGTGATGCGCCAGAAACACACCGTCCGGGCGCAGCGCAATTGACAGAGTGGGCGTCTCCGGCAGGCCATCGGCAACCCCTGGAGTATGGCCGATGTGCATCGGAAAGCGCCCCACCGCAAAGGGCTGCGCGCACACGATGCCAACGGACGCAAGGTACAGGCAAAGCGAAAGGCGGACCACGTTCAGCATGATGACAGAGTAAGGATTCATGATACGCCAGAGTTCTGAACCCGGGAGGCATGCCCTAGATCATCCCGTCGGGGGAGGCGGTTGCACATCCACCTGGAAGCGGGGTGGACGGTAGTCGCCCGGCAGATACTGGGATGGAATCGTACTGAGATTACCGTCGCGCGCGGCACGGTAATGCGGCGACATGATCTCCACACCCGCTTCGTTGAACTTATCCTGGATCTGACAGTGAAGTTCTGAGTAGATGCCCGCCATGCGCTTGGCGCTGAAGGTATACGCGTTCAACTGGTAGGACACGTAAAAGTCGTCCAAACTTGTCTGCAAAACAAAGGGCTTTGGATTCTCAAGTACGTCTCGCGTATCCAGTGCCGCGCTTACCAACAACTGGTGGACCGTACGCCACGGGACATCATAGCCAATCGTCACGGTGGTATGGAGAATGAGGCCTTTTTCCTTTGCTACGGAACTGTAGTTGACGATCTGATGCGAAAGCAACATCGAGTTGGGTACGGACACATCCACATTCTTCACGGTGCGCAGGCGCGTGACGAGCAGCGTTTTCTCTACGACATCCCCTGTGGTCTCGCCAATCTTCACCCGGTCACCGATCACGAAGGCGCGCGTATAGGTGAGAATGACACCGCTGACTGCGTTGGCCACGATGCCCGTTGAGCCTAACGAAAACAGCAACCCGAAAAAGATCGTGATTCCCTTGAAGGCCTCGCTGCCAGAGCCAGGAATATAGGGGTAGGCAATCACCAACGCAAAGGCAATCAGCATCAACCGCACGATCTTGAAGGTGGGCATCGCCCAATCGGCGTAAAAGCCCGGAAGCTCAATATTGCCCAGTTCCACTTCGCGAAACAGGAAGCGCGCAAAGCGCACAGCGTAGTAGGTGAGCACCACAATCACCAGGATGAAGAACAGGTTGGGGATCTCCACCAGAAAGGCTTCCCAGAGCACGCGCAGCGGACTCAGCGTGTAGGCGATGATGCGGTTGGAAAGTTCCCGCGTGTAGGGGAAGAAGCGGAACACGATGGGAAGGTAAACGTACAGCGCTAACAGAATCAGCAGAACCCAGGCGGCGCGAAGCGCGAACACCAGGATGCGGCTCACTCGCCGGGCACTCAACAGCACCGTTTTCTGGTAGCGCACGTCGTGGATGCGCTTCCGCTTCAGGCGAATCACGACACGGATCAGGCCGCGCAGGGCGCGCCGGGTGAAGTGGTAGAAGGCGAACAGGACAAGCGTTGCAAACAGCGCCAGCGCAACTCCCTGCAACAGGGCACGCCAGGAAAACTGGCGCTGCTCCTCGGCAAGCACCGCACCCAGCGTCGATACCAGTTGCGCGGCGAAGGCAGCCCGATCCATGCCCGCCGCGTTGGCGTCGGCATCGGTGATGGAAAGCAGGCGGGTGGGTCCGCAGGAGATCACGGTGATGCCATCGAGATCCTCAGCCACCAACGGGGGCAGGCTGTCGTCCGGGGATTCGGAAAGCACCCGCAGACGCGAGGAGATGGCGGCTGCGCGCTCAGCGGCAGAAAAGGCGCCAAGCGGAACTTCGATTCGAAAGAGTTCTTTGCCGTGTAAAGTGACCGCGGCCCCTTGCGACGCTGCTTCCCGGGTGGGGGTGGGTGTCGTCGGCTGTGCGAACAGCAGTAGGCCCCAGGCCCACAGACAAGCCAGCGCCAGACTGCGCGTGATAGACCACGTCACCATGTAGTGTTCATTCTACCCGGTACCGGTCCATCTACCCCGTACCGGCGATTCTGCTGGATACGGGTCGTTCTGCTGGTCATGTCGCGATATAGTAAGCGCCATGAAGCGCAGAGATTTTCTTGGAGCCACTGTCGCGTCGCCGGCGCTGCTTGCGGGAGGCGCCGCCCATGCATCCGCGCAGACCAGGCGCCCGAACCTGGTGTTTATCATCGCCGATGATCATGCAGGTTACGTAATGGGAGCGGATGGCAATGCCCTGGCCGAGACGCCTCACCTGAACCAGTTGGCCCGCGAAGGCACACGCTTTGCGATGCACCACTGCAACTCTCCGGTCTGTACGCCCTCGCGCCAGAGCCTGCTCACCGGACAAGCCCCGCACATGGCGGGCGTCACCACCCTGCGCACGGCGCTATCGGAGGACAAGCCCACCCTTGCCGACAGCCTGAAGCGCGCGGGCTATGCCACCGCCGTTTTCGGCAAGATGCACTTCAACCAGCCGGGAAAGGTCGGCCTGCATGGCTTCGACGAATGCGTTACTGAGGATGTGCTGAACCAGCGCTGGCGGGCCGAACATCGGCCAAAGCCCGTCCCCGCCGGAATTCCCGGGCGCGGCCCCTGGCAACCGTTTCGCACCCCGGCGAGGGAGTGGCTGAATGCGCGCGCCGAGCCCTTTGCCCGTCTGGACTACGACATGAAGCCTAGCTTCCAGGTGCGACTGGTGCGCGAATATCTGCAGGCGCACCGCACGCAACCCTTCGCCCTTTGGGTGAGCTTTCACGAACCGCATTCCCCGTTCGATTTTCCTGTGGAGGACTGGAAGCACTTTGACCCTCGACGCTTCCCCGTCCCCCGCCTGGGCGCGGAGGACGGCTGGCAAATTCCATTGATTTATCGCGACCTCAGCGATGAGGAAAAGCAGGGGATCATTGCGGCCTACTACACCAGCACACGCTGTCTTGACCGGAACGTGGGCAAGGTGCTTGACCTGTTGCGCGAGTTCCAATTGGACGACAACACGCTGGTGGTCTACACAGCGGACCATGGCTATTCCCTGGGCCAGCATGGGCGCTTCGAAAAGCACTGCGGTTACGATCCCGCGCTGCGCGTACCCTTGCTGATGCGCTGGCCGGGGCGAATTCGCGAAGGCGCCGTCACTGACCTGACAGAGCATCTGGACCTGGGCCCTACACTGACAGATCTGCTGAACATCGACGCCTTCCCGGTGCAGCATGGCCAGAGTTTGCGGCCCTACCTGGAACGTGGAATCCACCCCGACGCACGCCAATGGGTATTCAGTGAGTTGCTGGAGAACGAAGAATGCTATGCGCGCTCAGCGAAGTGGAAGTACATCTACTGCAGCGGCAAACGCGAGCGCACCGATGGATACAAGACAGAGAATCCGACGCCTGGCCGCTATCACAAACTCTACAACCTACTGGAGGATCCGGGTGAGTTCACCGATGTCAGTGAACAGCACCCGGACACCGTGAAGGAATTCCAACAGAAGCTGCTACAGCGTTTTCGCGACACACACCCGGAAGCAACCCAGGAGCCCAGCCAAGGCAGCCCCGCGGATCTTCTGGATTTTTATGTGCGGCCACGCGACAGCCAACCGGTGAATGGGTGACCATCTGGCGCGTAGCTATGCAGCCTTCCAACCGTAGGTTTCATAGCGCCAATGGATTTCGTCACCTTGCACGGTGAGGACGGCGAAGCCTTCGTCGAAGCCGAATCGCTGGCCCTTCCACCAATTGCCGGAGACAGCGCCAGAGGTGATGAACTGGGTGTCCTTGTAGCGCACGTTTTCGATGATGTGCGTGTGGCCCTGCAGCACTGCTTTCACCTTGTACGGGGCAAGCAGGGCCATCACTTCGCGGGTGTTGGTGATAACCACACCCGCCGTGGAAGCGCCCGGCGCGTTCACCATAAACGGAAACGATGTTGTCAGCGCGATATGCGTCACCACAACGATGGGCGTGCTGGTTCCAGTGGATTCCAGGTCGTTCTTCAGCCACGTGAGTTGTTCGTCGTCGATGTGGCCGATGTACTGCCGTTCCGGAGTCATGCCAATGGAATCCAGCACGATGAAGTGCCAACCCTTGTGATTGAAGGAGTGATATCGCTTGCCGATATAATCCTCGTACAATAGCTTCCCGTACTTGGGTTCGGTGGGCGCGACACCACTTTTGGTGTACAGCCCAAACACATCATGGTTGCCCATGGTGTTGTAAAGCGGCATTTCCAGCAGCTTGATGGTTTCCTTGTACATGCCGAACTGAAGGTCAGCGCGCTTCCGGTCAGTTCCCAGCGCGTCAAAGATCAGGTCTCCACCCGAGATGGCAAAGTCCGGCTTGAGCGCGCTGATCTTGCGGAAGGCGGCACGGCAGCCCTCCTCGGCGCGCAGTTCCGGCTGGATGTGTGTGTCGGTGAAGTGAACGAAGCTCCAACCGTTCGCGGATGCCTGGGCGCTTGCTGCTTCAGCGGCGGCGAGTGCAGCCAGTCCGCCGGTGAGGGTATGTAGAAAGCCTCTACGGTTCATCAAGGGGGTCTCCTTGCAAGATGATACTGCCAGGATAGCGAAGCAGCGGCTGGCAAGGACTTACGCGTTGCCGCACGGTTACTGGACGTAGCGCGACAACAGCAGCACCAGCGTAACGGCAACTGTCAGCCCGGTTGCCAGCGTGATGCGCATGGCCCGAAGCAAGTCAGCGGATTCGCCCGCCGGGGGGTCGTTGGGATCACCGATCCACAGCTCCGTCACCAGCTTGCCGTTGGCCCACACCGGACCCACAATCCTGCGCTGCAGGGCACCCGCGATGCCGGCCTCCGGCCATCCCGCGTTGGGGCCTGGAACCAGCGCGTGCTGTTGCCATCCCATCCGCAGCGTCTTCCACGCCGACGCCCCCGGCGTGAACGCGGCCACCGCCGCCATCACCAGCCACGTCAGACGTGCCGGCAGCAGGTTCATCAGGTCATCGGTGCGCGCGCCGCACCAGCCAAAACGCAAGTAGCGAGGTGTCTTGTAGCCCACCATGGAATCCATCGTACTCACCACCTTGAACAGCACCAGGCCCGGGACGCCTCCTAGCCCGTACCAGAAAAGCGGGCTTATAAAACCATCGGCAAGGTTCTCGCTGATGCTCTCGATGGCGGCGCGGCGGCAAGCGGGCGCATCCATGCGAGAGGTATCGCGGCCCACCAACTGCGCGATGGCGTGACGTGCGCCTTCGGTGTCGCCGACGTCGGCTGCGCGCTGCACCCGGGCGGCATGGGCCAGCAGATCGCGCATGGCAAGCAGCGAATAGGCCAGCAGCACGTGCAGCGTCCAGCCAAGCCAGGGATGCATCGCCGCGGCGCCCAGCACCAGCGCGCTCCACACGCTCACCCATCCCATTGCCAACAACAGGAAAAGCAGGATGCCGCCCAGATAGCCATCGGCGCCCGCCCGGCGAAGAAGCGTCTCCAATGCCGACAAGGTATCGCCCATCAGGCGGACGGGGTGCCAGCGATACACGGGATCGCCAATGGCAAGGTCAAGCGCGACAGCTGCCGCCAGGGCGCTTGCCGAAGGAAACAGCGGCCGCGGATCCATCGCTGGCCAACTCGCAAGGGTCAGCTCCATTTGGCTGTCCACCCCAGCGCGATGGCCCGCGCCACCACATCGACGATGCCGGTGGCGCAAGTCTCGTGCAACTGCTGATGGAAGCGTGGCCACTCCGCAGGACGCGCCGCCAAGGCCGCCGCCAGCAAGGCCGCCTGCTGCCGCAGCGCTTCCGCCGCAAGGTTCGAGGGAAGCGTGGCGTAGCGGACCCGATCCAGCACAGCAGCCATCGCGTAGGCCGCCGCGCCAACCAACGGTTCGTAGAAGACTGACTTGTCGTTCGCCCGCAGAAGCGCCAGCTCGCGCTCGTCCAAGTGTGCGCGCAACGCTTCCAGCAACGCGGGCTCCTTCACACCGAAGCGCTCCAGGGCATGGAACAGCCCGCGCGTGTAACTCGGCTCCAGCCCGTTCTGCCAGCGCAGCGCCTCCAGCGTGGCGTCACGGACGGCAATGCCGATGAGTTCCCCCAACCGCACATGCTGACTGGCGGAAGTAAGCGCCGGACCGCCGGTGCTGCAGGCAGCAAGACAGAATTGGTCAGTCCCCGTACCGGTAGCGGCATCGGCGGAATAGCGACTACTGATGGCAAGCCGAGTGAGGGCGGCGCTCTTGGCCTCTGTCATGGTTACGATTGCGCGCGCCATTGCTCCCTGGGTGAGCGGCTGGTTCAACAGCAGCATGGTGTTGATGGTGCCCTCTAGTGGACGCGGTTCCGCTTGCTGGGCGGGATAGGGATGGGTCTTCTCCCAACCGTTCCCCTTTTCCCGCCACGTCGCGGGATCGCCCGCACAGGTGGCGTTCCCCTGGACACCCGCCGTGACCACTGCCGTGACGGTAAGCGGTTCCACGAAGGCGTTGAACGGCTCCATGGATGTATCGCCCGGCAGATCATCTCGCAGCGTCACCACGCTGGCGTAGTTCATGTTGGCGGCAGTGCCCATCATTGCTACGGCGTCTGCCGGCAGCAGAGTTTCTGTGCAGACCTGATGATGATACCCCTCCTGCCCGATGCCCTTGATGAGATCGTGGCGCTCCATGTGGTCCTTGCCCTCACAGCTCTGGTGGTTCAACAGGAAGCGCAGGTCTTCCCGCATGCCTCCATTGAGGATGCAGGTGGAGAGCGTCCGATGCGGGCGGTGCAGCACGGCCAGCAGGTAACGGCCGCTGCGCTCCAGGGTGAAAGTGGGCGTAACCAGCAAACGTTCCGCACCCGGGAGATGGCATTGCAGTGCGGCTGCTTCCGATGTGGGTTGGGTGGCGTCGTGTGCGCCGACGGTGGGAGAGTCCATGCGATTCGATGGTCGCATACCACGCGCCGGGCGGATGATTCGCGGCTGTAGATTTGCTGCGGTAGCTTCGCGGCTCCGCGTCCGTGACAGCGGCTACACGATGGTGGATGAGGCCTGCGACGAAGGGGGGTGAAGACGAAAAAGGGGAGCAAGCGAGGTATGCGGCTCGCCTGCTCCCGACTACTCGTAAAAGGATTACGAGAGCGCTGAGGAGCTTGAAGAATGTCGTGTCCGGGAGGGGCGCCAAGCCGACCATGCTGGGGATTGCCCGCTTGGCGCCGCCTTCTGCGGAGAGGGAACTTGCCGAGCGCCGTGCGCTCGGGCACCGGGTGCGCCTAGGCGCGGGTCATACGACGACGCATGAGGCCTAACAGGCCCAGGGCTCCGCCGCACAGCAGGAAGGTGCTGGCTTCAGGCACCGGGCTGGGATCGGGATCTGGATCGGGGTCGGGATCGCCGCCGCCGCCCGTGCCATTGAATCCGCCGAAGCGTAGGTTCTCGAGCTTAAGTGGGCCTCCAGTGATGCGGAACTCAACGATATCGCTATTCGCCACCGTGAAGCCATAGAAAAATCCATTGCTAGGGGCACCCACATTATCAAGCGCATTCGTGATACTTGCAGTCTCAATTAGACCGCTTATCCCGAAAATCTGTAGAGTGATAGCCCCATGGGTTTCTAAACTTAGTCTACTTAACTGAATGCCCACTGAGGAAACTGCGCCACCGACTAAGGCAAACGAAAGCTGTTGAACACGGTTTGCGGGCAAATCACTTGGCCCTGACAGGTTAACCAGATATGCGCTGTCCTCATTGCCACTTTGGAAATTTGTAGTGACACCAACAAACACCTGGCCAGCGTCGGGATCGAAGTTGGGAACCGAAAAGTTCACAGATGCGCCCCCGCTGCTAAACACTTCGACCGGGGCGTTTGTAACTTGGGTTACAGCTAAGTGGTTGAAGTCAACCAGCGTTGGAAAAACTGTTGTATTGATTTCGCCTGGACCCGTTTGCACAAAGGCCGCCGACGCGGAGAGGGCGGCCATTAGAGTTAGGGCTACAAGGACGAGCAAGAGTGATTGTGTGCGTCTCATCAAGAATGTCTCCGTCTGCAATCGGTTGCTCAACGGCTGGGGTGCATCGTTACTGCCAGCCTCGGCGACCGTTGCGTTTGTTCGTTCGTGATAGTAGTCCCGTGAGTTCTGGGAAGTTCTCTCTAGATCGAACAAAAACTGACGTTTTGTGCCGTTCCGAAACGAAGTCGTTCCAAAGTGGATGTCGCACACCGCGGCATGCGGCAACAATCCGTAGCGCGCAAGAGAATTACAGGAGTAAAGCAACAGTGGGCCAGCGCCCGCGGCGCGGCTTTCGCGTGTTTGGGCGCGTCGCGCACGAACCCGCTACGAGTTGGCGTGACCGCTCTGCCTTCCAGGCGTCCAGCACAGCCAGGCGGCAAGCAG
>JALOKO010000555.1 GCA_025456495.1 Bryobacterales bacterium
ATCCCGCGTTTGTCGAAATGGTTGAATACTATGACCTGCTTGAAACGGAGATTCTCCCTTTGGAAAACGGGCCTTGCCACTGCGGTGACAAGGCCCGTTTTGCTTTCCAGGGCCGTTGCGTGAGGCGGCCTTACCCGGCCACCGGTTCAGGCAGGCGGATGTCCTCCATGCGATAGGTCTGCTTCACCAGATTGTAGGCAAGGTCGACGATCATCTCTTCGGCCTCAGCGTGGTCAACGATGTGGCGGGCCACCAGGTCGGCCAGGAAGTTGGCGTCGACACGCCGCGAGAGGTCGTGGCGAGCGGGAATGGACGGGAAGGCCCGAGTGTCGTCGTTAAAGCCAGCCGTATTGTAAATGCCAGCCGTTTCCGTAGTGGCATAGCGGTAGCGGGTCATGCCCTCAATGCTGTCAAAGAACCACCAGGCAGGGCCGAGACGAAGGGCCGGATAGTGGCCGGCAAGCGGGGCGAGTTCACGGGAATACGTGGTTTCGTCCAGCGTAAAGACCACCATGCGGAAGGCCGGGTGATTGCCGAACTTGTTCAACAGGGGGCGCAGATTGCGGGTGTATTCAGTGCCCACGGGGATGTCGCAACCCTTGTCGGCGCCGAAGCGCTGGAAAATTTCCTGGTTGTGATTTCGGAAGCTGCCGGGGTGGACCTGCATCACCATGCCGTCATCGACGCTCATACGGGCCAGTTCCATGAACATGTGGCCGGTGAAGAGATGAAGGTCCCCTTCGGTGGCGTTGCCGGCCAGGGCGCGAGTGAAGATGGCCTCGGCTTCGGTGTCGCTGAGCTCGCCCGTGAACATGGACAGGGCGGCGTGATCGGTGGCGCGGGCACCCATCTGGCGGAAGAAGACACGGCGCGCCTCCAGGGCCTGAATGAAGGCGCGATAGCTACCAATGTCGCTACCAGTAAGTTCACCCAGCCGGGCGATTTCCGCCTTCCAGCCGGGGGCCATCAGATTGATGCAGGCGTCCGGACGAAAGGTTGGCAGGACAAGACCGGGCCAGGCAGAATCACGAATCTGCTGGTGGTATTCCAGCGAATCCGTTGCAGCGTCGGTGGTGCAAAGCACTTCAATGCGGAAGCGATCAAAGAGAGCGCGGGGCAGGAACTCCGGGCGTGCCAGGCAATCCTCAATACGATCGTAGATGGCCATCGCGTTGGCGCTGGTGAGAGTCTCGTCGATGCCAAAGACATCGGCGAATTCGTGTTTCAACCAGCATCCGGTGGGCGTGCCCCGGAAGAGGTGGAAGTGATCAGCGAAGCGCTGCCAGATCTTGCGAGGGTCAGCTTCGACTGGGCCACCGTCCTGGCGGGGAATGCCGAGCTCTTCCAGTTGGACGCCCTGCGAATACAGCATGCGGAAGATGTAGTGGTCCGGCACAACGATGAGGGCGGCGGGATTCGGGAAGCGATCGTTCCCAGCCAACAGGCGCGGATCAACATGGCCGTGGGGGCAAACCAGGGGCAGGTGGGCCACCTTTTCGTAGAGGGCGATGGCGATGTCGCGGCGGATGGGATTGGCGTCGAAATAACGGTGCGGATGTACCATGAGTGCATTCTCCAGGCGCGGATGCCGGGCGGGTTTTCCATCAAGAGCCGCGAATCGGCAAGCGCCTCTATCACGGTATCACTGCTGCCCCGGGTGAGGCTCTGGTTGTGTATCGGCGGGCAAGTGGACGGCATCCTCAGAAGAGTATGCGTCCGCAACTGGTGTGGCTGAAGAAGGACCTGAGGATACGGGATCATGCCCCGTTGGCGGAAGCAGCCGCGCGGGGCGAGGTGCTGGTGCTGTTCGTGTATGAGGACGAGATGCTGCGGGAGGCGGAGTTTGACTCGTCACACCTGACGTTCCTCAACCGGGGACTGGAGGAGCTACGGGGGAACCTGCGGGCACGCGGCGGAGAGTTGCTGCTGCGAAAGGGCGAGGTGACCGCCGTCCTGGAAAGCCTGTACCAGCAATACGGCTTTGAACGATTGTGGAGCCATCGCGAGACCGGCAACCAGCGAAGCTATGCGCGGGACTTGCGTGTGGCGCGCTGGGCGGCCTCACACAACCTGCCTTGGGAGGAACGCAAGCAAGACGGGGTGGTACGGCGAATGAAGCGCCGTGATGGCTGGGCGGAGCGCTGGCTGCGACAGATGGAACAGCCGTTGACGCCGGAAATCGGGCAACTGCGAACGCCTGCGAACGTAGAACCCGGTTGCTTCCTCAGCCACATCGAGGCAGGGCTGCCGACGGACGCGAAGACCGAGGCGCTGGAGGGCGGTGAGGAGCGGGCGCACGAGACCCTGCGCAGCTTCCTGGACTATCGGGGAGTGAACTACCGCGCCGATATGTCCAGCCCGGTGGCGGGATGGGAGGGGTGCAGCCGCATCAGCCCCTACCTAACCTGGGGGAATCTCTCGATGCGACAGGCCTACCACGCGCAGCGCGATCGAGTGTTGGAGTTGAAGGCGCGCAAGGCCGAGGGGATGCCCGTGGATGCGCGCTGGTTTGGCAGCCTGCAATCGTTCGGGGGACGCTTGCGCTGGCACTGCCACTTCATGCAGAAGCTGGAAGATGAACCGGGCATTGAATTCCAGAACATGGCGCGGGTCTATGACGGGCTGCGCGAAGAGAGTTTCAACCCGCAACTGTTTGACGCTTGGTGCGCGGGGCAGACGGGCTATCCAATGGTGGACGCCTGCATGCGAGCGTTGCACCGCGGGGGCTGGATCAACT
>JALOKO010000556.1:0-713 GCA_025456495.1 Bryobacterales bacterium
TCCCCGAAGCCAGCCAGCACGAGCGCGGCATTGCCTGCGAGATGATGATCATCATCGGTAAGCAGAGGCTGCAAAAGGGGAATCACCGAGGGGTCGTGCTTGGCCACCGGTTGCTCGACGATTTGGTGTTATTTCCAAAAAACGTCCTCCTGAAGAAACCGGCGCGTGAGTTCAGCAGCCGACGAATCCGAAGACTGAGAACGGATGACGGGTGGGCCCAGCCTATCCTCCCCAACATAGACGAATCCTGCTTTGCCGATGCGTGCTGCCTTGTGCCTTGTCCTGAGCAACTAGCCATCTTGAAGCGGTGCAGGGAGCGCTGCTGATTGGGCCGTATTGGTGGGGCGGGGGAACGGAGCCGCTAGTGCTGGGGGAGGAAGTCTCGCCTTACGGGTAGGGAAACTTCGTGCAACAACGCGAGCGCCTGCAGCAGGATTTGCGTCTGCAGCTTCGCGTTCCCCGGCTCCCCCAGGGGAAAGCCCAACGGACGATCAACGTAGAGGGCGCGGGGCGGGTCTACCTTCTTGGTCACCTCGCGCAGCAGGGAGATGGAGACAGACGGCAGACCAGCCGCTTCGATGCAGCTTTGGATCAGTCCGACGGACTGATGGCAGGTGGGTCACACGGGGGTCAGCAAGACCGCGTCTACCTGCTGCTGAACGAGTCGCGCGGCTACCTCTGGCGCGCTTTCGGCCATCAGCCGTGCAGGCGCG
>JALOKO010000556.1:726-5244 GCA_025456495.1 Bryobacterales bacterium
CCCATGAAGCTGTAGTGGGTGTCGGCCACAGCGCCAATCACACCATCGGCGACTAACTCGCGCAAGCGGTCCAGGGGTAGCGCGAGGTTCTTGTCCGCTTCAATGCCCTGATGGTCGAAGGCGTCGCTCTTGTGGGCGATCTCCAGGGTGGGCAAGGACGCCGTTGCGGGAATCGCGCGGTAGGTCCAGTCTCCGCCACGCATGCTTTCCTCGAAGGGTGGCTGGCTAGGCAGGTAGAACGCCGCCGTGGTCACTATCGCAATCGTGCTGTCCTCTAGTGGCTTGCGCAGCCGTGCCCCCGGACGCCACTCGACGCGGCGATAGGGATAGGCTCGCATGAAGAGCCGGTAACTGAGTTTCAGGTCGTCCAGAGAGGCCACGCTTCATGGATGGCCGTGGGCGCCATTGCGATGCGGTGGAGTTGCCCCATGCTCTGGCGGATGCGGCGTAAGGTTGGTTGTGGTGTTGCGTCGGCCTTCGTGGCGACGTTGGGTGGGACTACCCGTGAGGCTCCGCAGGCGGTCAGGCCCAATACTTGCGATCCAGACTACGGAACTGCACCGCCTCAGCGATGTGCTTGCCCTTCACCTGCTCACTGCCATCCAAGTCAGCCACCGTGCGCGCCACCTTCAAGAGCCGGTCATGCGCCCGTGCGGAGAGGCCCAACTTGCGCATGGCCGTCTCCAGGCTGCGTTCGCCCACCTCGTCGAGTTCGCATACCGTACGCAGGGTCTTGCTGGGGATACGCGCGTTCACGTGGCCGCGCTGGGTCTGCCGTTCGCGCGCCGCCATTACGCGTTCGCGCATCCGCGCTGAACCCTCGCTTTCCTCGCGGCTTCGCAGTTCGCGATAAGGCACCGTGGGAACCGACACATGAATGTCGATGCGGTCCAACAAAGGGCCGCTAATGCGTCCCAAGTAGCGCTGGATGATAGCTCCGGTGCAACGGCAATCGCGCTGGTCGTCGCCATAGAAGCCGCAGGGGCACGGGTTCATTGCGGCAATCAACGAGAAGCGCGACGGAAAGTGTAGGGTCAACTGGCTGCGGGCCAGCACCACTTCGCCGTCTTCCAACGGTTGGCGTAGCAGTTCGAGGACGCTGCGTGGGAACTCCGGCATCTCGTCCAGGAACAGGACGCCGTTGTGAGCGAAACTTACTTCGCCGGGCTTGGGAACACCAATGCCGCCGCCAATCAGGCCAGCGTCAGAGATGGTGTGATGCGGAGCGCGGAATGGCCGTTGCGTGATGAAGGATTGCTCGCGTCCCAGGCGCCCGGAGATGCTGTAGATCTTCGTGGTCTCCAGGGCCTCCGGGAACGTGAGAGGGGGCAGAATCCCAGGGAAGCGTTTGGCCAGCATCGTCTTGCCAGAGCCCGGCGGGCCAATCATCAGCACGTTGTGTCCACCGGCGGCAGCCACCTCCAGAGCCCGCTTGGCAACGGTCTGGCCACGTACGTCACTGAAGTCGGCCTGTCCCTCGCCGCCCTGTGCGAGGTCCGGCATCAGTGGGGAAACGGGTGCGAATCCGGCGGGATTGTGAAAGAACGAAACCACCTCCGACAGGTGCTTCAAGCCGAAGACCTGAATGCCATTCACAACGCTGGCCTCGCTCGCGTTTTCCTGGGGCAGCACCACGTTGCGGAACCCGCGATCACGGGCCAGAATCGCAATGGGCAGCGCTCCGCGCACCGGGCGCAGCATACCATCCAAGGAAAGCTCACCGGCAAGAAGCACGCTTTTGCTGATGTTCACCGTACCCATGCGCAATTCTTTGACAAACCGGATCGCGTGTTGCATATTATCACGTCAGCGGGGGCCAGATTGATGGTGATGCTGCTATTCAGATAACCCAGCCCGGAATTGGCGATGGCGGCCTTGATGCGCTCGCGGCTCTCCTTGACTGCGGTATCTGGCATGCCCACGGTGATGAAGACACCAGGTTCGCCATGGTAGGCGTCCACCTCTACATCAATCAGATGGGCATCGATTCCAAAGACGGCGGCACTCTTTGTATGGAACAGCGGCATCGGGCGAAAACCTGTCCTTCTGGGAATAAGTGCCCGGAGTGGCAGATTTTTCTCAGGGAATTTGCAGTCAAAACGCAATTCCTTGAGGGAAAGCCTCACGAAGCTATTGCACTTAGAACAAATATGACGAAAAATGTAGGAAACACACTGTCATCTCACGATGACGAATTCTGTTGATTGGGAGAATCAAATGGCTACGAAGAAACCAGTGGCTAGCCCGGCGACGAAGGCCAAACAGGCCGCGCCCGCGCCGGTAGCAGCCAAGACCGCGCCCGCCAAAAAGGCAGCGCCCGCCAAGAAGGCGGCCCTTGCAAAGAAGGCTGCGCCCGCGAAGAAGGCAGCTCCTGCCAAGAAGGCCGCTCCAGCTAAGAAGGCTGCTCCGGCAAAGAAGGCAGCGCCTGCTAAGAAGGCCGCTCCAGCCAAGAAGGCTGCTCCGGCGAAGAAGGCAGCTCCTGCTAAGAAGGCGCCCGCCAAGAAAGCCGCGGCCAAAAAGGCTTAGGTCCATCGCTCACTCAGACAAATTCCGTTCCATCAAGCCAAGTCAATAGCCAGCACGATCCTCCGCAGGGAGCGACGGCTGGCTTTTTTTATTCGATGGTGAAGGGGAACTCGGCTTCGGTGCTGGTCTCGGCCAGAAGGTCTCTGGCGATGACTGCAATGCGGTAATCACCCTTGCGGGTATTGGGCTGGATCTGCAAGCTGAATAGCCCGGGAACATAGCGCCGCGGGTAATCCGGCGCAGCCTGCTCTTGAAGAGCATCCGGTTGCTGGAAGAGTACCTTACCTTCGCTGTCCCGGACCTCAACGTCGCAAGCGACGTGATAGCGGTTCCGTTCGCTAACGCGAAAGCCCGCCAAGTCAAATTTCGCCCAGAGAGTATTTCCCGAGCGATAGACAGCTTCCGGTAAGGGGGAGGCGTCATCGGATCGTCGATAATAGCCGAAATTCAGGATGGTCAACCCGGCTAGATCCGGTAGCTTCTTGCCATTGACGCGGAACTGGAAGGTGAAGGCCTGCTGGCGCTGGGACACCTCATCCCGCACCTTCAGGCGGATCTCGTAATCGCCAAACTCGGCCATGGGAGGAAGGAAGAAGTTGTGTTCCAGCATGGGTAGCCAATCTTTGTCCTCAGTCTCCACCGGCTCGTTCAGGACGTCTTTCCTGGGTTCACCAATGGGGATACCGCGGAAGTCGAAAGCGGCAACCTCATAGCTGATCATCACGCGATAGCGCTGGAACTCGACTTCCGCCATCCGGAAACCAGCCAGGCGCGCGCGCATGGCTACCTGGTCACCTGGCTCAAAGGCCACGGGATTCGACAGCGGAGGCCCGCCCTCAAAGCGAGAGTAGGCGACGTAGGGCACACGCAGGTCCCCTTGGACGTTGGCGCCCAAGGCGGGGGCCGAAGACGAGGACTGCGCCCATGCGGGAAGGACCACCAGCGGCAGCATCGCCAGAAGCGCCAGCAAGGGCCCTCCGACCCTCTTGGCCGACACTTGCCCGCGCACAGCGGAAACGCCCACAGTGGAAACGCGCACCGTTGTGCGGGCACTGGAAACGCGCACAGTTGTGCGGGCACTGGCAATGCGCACCGTTGTGCTGGCACTGGCAATGCGCACTGGTGCCAGGGCACTGGCAATGCGCACTGGCGCCAGGGCAATGGCAAGCGGCACACTCACCCACGGATCGACAAGGGATTCGTGGCGGCTCGCGCGCGGTCCCACGTTAGGGTGTGGCGCGATCTGTTGGGTCAGACCCCGTGGGAATGGCAGTTTCGTCGGTCCGAATCGGAATCTCCACAAGAGCGACATTGGCTTCTTCCCCGTCCATCGTGTGCTGAGTGAGCTTCAATTGATAGACGGCTTTGGGGGCGTCGAAGAGTACATTTCCCTGGCGGCTCTCACCGGGATTGAGGCGTCGCACGAGGCCGAACCATTCAGGAGTGCTGCTGCCATCCGCCAACTCCTCAAACTCAGTCCCGTCGGGCGCCAGCAAGCGTAGAGATGCCACTTCCTGGCCGTCGGCGCCTTTGTTGGTAACGGCCAGTCGCAGCACAAGGAACTGCCGCGTTGGCACCCGCACGGACGCGCCCTCACCCAGCGTCGCGCGCCACTCGGCGCCCATAACGGTGTGCTCCACCGCGCCCAATGGCACAGTGTCTCCCATCTTCACGTTCACGGTGGTGGGCTTCGTGCCACACCCGACGTATCCCAGGGCGGCGATCGCCAGCATCCACATCGCCAGCCCGCGATAGCCCCCAATCCATCTGCTTAGGGTCGCTTTCTGACGCCAGTCCACGAGTGCGGCCATCTCTATATCATCCTTTCCCCTAGGGAGTAATCATAAAATGCGCGGATCCATCCGACTACTGAATATCACAGTTTGCTGGCTGGCCGTTACATTTGCAACGTGCTTCACCTTTCCGGCGAATGCGCAGGAGCGTCACCCTGAGACCGACCGCCCACTGGCGCCGATGATGGGCGTGTTGGGG
>JALOKO010000557.1 GCA_025456495.1 Bryobacterales bacterium
TGCCTTCAAGCCGCCCGCCTACTTGCAATACATCGTCATCTTCTCCGCCACTGGTCTTGCCTCCTGCTACGTCGCGCCCACGGTGCTGGCGGTGTTCTGGCCCAGGGCCACCAAGGCAGGCGCCTTTGCCGCCGTTGCCGGTGGCCTGGGCTCGTTCGCACTGCAGTACGGGTTGTATGGCACGCGCAGTTGGCTGGGGCTGGATCCCTTTGTCTGGAGCCTCAGCATCAGCTTCCTCTGCGGCGTCGGGGCGTCGTTGCTTTCGAAGCCGCAGCGCGCTGAGATCCGCCAGGCTTGGTTCGGGCAGCCCTAGCGACGCCGCGGTTACCAGACGAAGACGCGGATTCCCCCCTTGCCACGCGACCTTCCGGCTTGCGCCGACATCTTGTCGAAGACGCGCGCCCTGGGTTGCTCTCGCATTCCCAGTTGGCCGGTGGGCACCGGACCCACGCCCCACTGCCGGGCAAGCTCGTCAATATCCTCTGCCCCATGGGCGGCCAGGATGGCTTCGGCTTTTTCGATCTTTCCCAACTCCGCGGTTACCGCCACCAGGCCGTGTCCGCGCCGCACCGCTTCTTCGTAGTCTCCGATTTCCGGCTTCACTCCGGTGCTGATTCCCAGCATGTCCGGGCCAATGTCGGGGTGCTGTACGAAGTCACTGGGCCGTACGGTGCGGATCTCATTGGAGGTGAACCCGGCGGTTTCCAGGTCAGCGCGGACCGTCTGCAGCATCGAGGGATTTGGATAGAGTGCAATGAATGTTTTGCCCATGGTGGGGTCTCCTTCTACAAGGCAGACATGCGGGAACCAGGGGCTGTTTCCGCCGTGGTGTCGATGGCGCACTCCAACAGGGGTGGTGCTTTTGCACCACATGCGGAGGGTGGCGACCCAGGGCTAACTGCTTGATCTGCAATGATGTAGAGTTTGGCATAAAACGTGCAATCACCCATACCGGAGGTGCAACATGATGCGCGCAATGCAAGTTTCTTTGGCTGTGGCGGGCTTGGTGCTGGCGTCCGTTTGGGCGACCGCGCAGACCGATGCCGGCAATGGAGTGGCGCGCGTCAGTTTGATGCGCGGAGATGTCACGGTGCAACGTGGCGACTCCGGCGAACTCACTGAGGCCGCCATCAATGCTCCCCTGGTGACTGGTGACCGGATGTTGACCGGGCCGGGATCGCGGGCGGAACTGCAGTTTGACTTTGCGCACTTCCTGCGGCTGAGCGCCAACAGCGAAGTGCGGATGCTGGAACTGCGCCCCGAGCGCTATCTGGTTGCGGTGGCCGAGGGCACGGTGGCCTTCAGCAGGATTGACCAGTTTGAGTCCGAGGTGGAAGTGAACACGCCCAGCGTGTCGGTGCGACCCATCAACCGGGGCAACTTCCGCGTGACGGTGTTCCCGGACGGTAGTTCTGAAATCTCAGTTCGCGAGGGGCAGGTGGAAGTGTATACCCCTGCGGGCGTAGAGCGTCTTGGGCCAGGGCGCACGATGATGGCGCGGGGCGACCGCGACAATCCCGAGTTTCAGTACATCCAACAGGCAAGGCGCGATGAGTTCGACAACTGGAACCGCGACCGCGACCGCCTGATCCGGCGCAGTGAGAGCTACCGGTATGTGGATCGCAGCATCCCCGGCGCGCATGAGTTGGACGCCTACGGTTCGTGGGTGAATGTGGCTCCCTATGGGATGGTGTGGCAACCCCGCGTGGCTGGGGGCTGGGCGCCCTACCGGCATGGACGCTGGTCGTGGGTGGATTACTACGGATGGAACTGGATCAGCTACGATCCCTGGGGCTGGGCGCCCTTCCATTACGGGCGCTGGTTCAACAGTCCGGGCTTCGGCTGGTGCTGGTATCCGGGTGGTTTCGGGCGGCAGTTCTATTCGCCCGCGGTGGTTGGATTCTTTGGATTCGGTGGTGTCGGCGTGGGCATCGGGTTCGGCAATGTGGGCTGGGTACCGCTTGCGCCGTTTGAGCCCTTCTATCCCTGGTGGGGTGGGCGTTGGGGCGGTTGGCATGGCGGAGGCTGGCGCAACAACCGGACCTTCATCGACAACAGCGTCACCGTGGTGAATAACACCAACATCACCAATGTGTATCGGAACGCCCGCGTGGGCAACGGCTACACGGTGGTGGACGGGCAGCAGTTTGCTCGCGGGGCCAGCGTGCAACACAACGGCACGGGCATTGAGAGCCTGCGCACGGCCAGCAGCGTGCGCGGACAGCTTCCGGTGCCGCCGGATCGGGGCAGCTTGCGTTACAGCGATCGCGCAGTGAGTCGCGAGCAATACGCCAGCCGTTTAGACCGCACGGAAGGTCGCCAGTTCCACACGCGGACGCAGCCGTCGCGGGTAGACCGGGCCAGCTTCGACACCCAACGAGGAGCCATGCGCGACTATCAACAGCAGGCGTTCAGCCGCGGGGAAAGCGCACAAGGCAGTGTCAGCCGCAGCGCAACCCGGGGTGACGGCGCTGGGGTTGGTGGGGATAGCGGCAATCGGGGCGGCACGCGGGGCGTGGCCACGCAGCCCGCGCAGGGCATGACGCGTGGGGCCAGTGCGGAAGCAGGGAGCGAAGCAGGGTTCTCGCGGGGGGCTTCCACGCGGGGCGCAAGCGCTGGGGACGCCGTGGCAGATTCGCCTTCGCGAGGCGACGCGCAGGGCACGCGCGGTAGCGTCCAAAGCACCCGGGGTGCGGGGGACGCGGCCGCCACGCAGGA
>JALOKO010000558.1 GCA_025456495.1 Bryobacterales bacterium
ACCACCGAGCGCTTCAATCGCCAGGTAGTGGGCTTTGATCCCGACACAGCAAACGCTGCCACCGCGCAGGCCTTGTCGGTCTACAACAACACTCCCGCGTTGCAACAGTTGATCCCCAATTTCGACCCTCGCGGCGGACTTCAGTTTGCTAACTCGGACAACCGCGCCGTGGGAACCTCCACCAACATGAACTTCAGCCCCCGTATCGGCATTGCCTACACTCCGGACCGGCTGGGAGGCAAGACCGTCTTCCGTGGCGGGTTCGGGCTCTTCTACTTCACCGAAGGCTTGCAGCCCTCCATCCAGCCTGGCTTCCAGCAGCGCACCCAGTTCGTGCCTAGCGATGATGGTGGGCTCACCTTCATCGGCAACCTCAGCAACCCCTTCCCCAACGGCATTCTGCCGGCGGCCAGCACGGGCGACATCAACACCTTCCTCGGCCAGAGCGTCACCTTCTACAATCCGGAGTTCCGCCAGCCCTACTCCATCCGCTGGAATTTCACCATCCAGCAGCAGTTGGCCGGCAACCTCCTGATGGAAGTGGGCTACATCGGCAACAGCGCCAATCGGCTGCAGGGAAATCGCCAGTTGAACTTCTTTGACCGTCAGTTCCTCAGCACCAGCGCAGAGCGCGACCAGGACAACATCAACTTCCTAGGCCAGCAGGTTACCAACCCCTTCGCCGGCTTGCTGCCAGGCACCGGATTGAACGGCCCGCGTATCCAATTGCAACAACTGCTGCGGCCCTATGCCCAGTTCAATGGTGAGGGTGGCGTCACCATGAATACCGACAACTTCGGCAGCAGCTATTACCATGGCCTGCAAGCCCGGTTGGAAAAGCGTTTCTCGAATGGCTTTAGCTGGCTGGCCAACTACCAGTGGGCACGCACCATTGAGCGTCGCAGCTTTCTCAACAACCAGGACTTCGCTCCCGAAAAGCGCATCGCCGACGAAGACCGGCCGCATCGCCTGGTCGCCACCGGCGTCTATCAGCTGCCTTTCGGACGCGGCCGCCGGTTCGTCAACAACGCCAATGGCTTCATGGACCGCCTGATTGGCGGCTGGCAGGTGAATGGAATCTACACCTTGTCTTCGGCGCCTGCCGTCGGCTGGGGTAACCTTCTCTACCTGGGGGGCGATCTCAACTGGGATTCCACCCGCGGTCTTCAGCCAGGCGAGACCACCTTCGACGTGAACCAGTTCAACCTCATCCCCAATCAGCAGTTGGCCCAGAACCTACGCACTTTCGGCAGCCGCTTCACGGCCTACCGCTTGAACCCCACGAACAACGTGGACTTCTCTTTCCTGAAGAACACACGCATTGCGGAATCAGTAAACCTGCAGTTCCGTGCCGAGTTCTTCAACTTCCTCAATACTCCGGCCTTCAATGGCCCCAACCTGACTGCCACCAACGCCAACTTTGGCCGCATCACCAGCCAGCGCAATCTGCCCCGGCAGACGCAGTTGGCCTTGCGCCTCACCTGGTAAGCAGGCGCCACTCGATGGCTGTTGCCCAAAGCGAACCGGGCCGTTCCCTTCCGCGGGGACGGCCCGGTTTCTGTTTTCAGGTCCACGAAATTGGCTGGCAGTTTAGTCCCCGTTCAGCGGAATGCGCACTGATACCGCCCCGCGCAGGTCGCCTGCCTGGTAGCCCGTAGCCAGGTCGCGCGGATAGCGGTTGTCCAGCACGGTCTTCACTTCCGCCGGAATCGCCTCTGGCGCCCCATGGCAACTCAAGCACATCGCCTGCACCAGGATGGGTTTCATGTAACGCAGATGGCGTTGGCCTTGGGGGTCGCGCACCACCTCCACGCTCTCTTCGGGCAGTGCTTTCCGGGCGTGCGCCACTTGCCAGCGCGCAAGCATGGCGCTCTCATAAGCGTCCGGTTGGTCATTGGGGTTCCGATATTTCGGGCTCACCCGACGCGCGGACGCGCCAAGCGCTGCGTTGAAGTCACCCGTGATGGATTGGGCCTTCTCGCTGCACACCTTCACCGCACCCACAAATCCGCCCTTGGCGAGTTCCTCCCCCAGCATCTTCTGCAGCCCCTGGCTGAGTTCCCGGGTGACCAACCGCGCCTGCGCCACGGCCTCTGCGGGCGCCTGTCCAGCAGCCTGTTCCACTGCCTGTCCGGCCGCCCGTTCCGCCGCAAAGGGAAACCACCCCAGGGCCAAGCCCACGGCAGCCGCCAGGCCTACTGCCCGTCCCAGCAAGACAGCCCGGCGAACCCAACCGTCCCGCCACCATCGCAACGCCATACCCGCACCCTCCTGGTACACAGCCTACCGCGCCGTCCCCGCCGATGTTGGCGTGGGTTGGCTGGCACTACCGGCATTCCCTTCGCGCCTGCGATGCCTCCCGGGTGCTTTAGAAGTGACCCAGCAACGGGTTGGTGTTCGCGTTGGCGTGGCGGATGTTGATTCCCAGCAGGCCCAATCCGCGCGCCGACTTCGGAATGCGAATGTTGATCTGGTCCAGCCCGGCGAAGCTAGCTTGCGGGCCGGCATACACCACCTCCGCCGGAAAACCACCGACGTTCACCACAGGCAGGGAGGTGTTCCCACGGAATCCGGTGCCAAACAGAATCAGGAACACCTCCGCGTCGGGATGAACGTAGTTCACGGGAATGGGCGTACACAGTTGCTGGGGCGGGCAAGCGGCAATCTCGCCGCGCGTCTGTACGCCATCGTGCACCGCAATGGTGTAGCCAGC
>JALOKO010000559.1 GCA_025456495.1 Bryobacterales bacterium
CCGCACCGTTACCGTGAACGTGAACGTGCCACCGCCACCGCCACCGCCGCCCACCGCCGCTCCCAAGGCAAGCCTTGAGCAGCGGGTGAGCGAGCTGGTCGATGCCTACTTCGACTATGACAAGTTCAACATCCGTCCCGATGCTTCCCGCGATCTCACCCGCGATGCGGAAGTCCTGAAGTCCATCTTCCAGGAGTTCCCCAGCGCGCGCCTGATTCTGGGTGGCTACTGCGATCCCCGTGGTTCAGCCGAATACAACCTCGGTCTCGGTGACCGCCGCTCCCGCGCCGCTGTGGACTTCCTGTCCAACCTGGGCGTGGATACCGGCAAGATCCGTCCGGTGAGCTACGGCGAAGAGGTTCAGGTGTGCAGTGAGACCAACGAAGATTGCTACCAGCGCAATCGTCGCGTCCACTTTGCCACGGGCAACTAGTCATCAGGGTTTCCCCTGACGCACTCGTTTACAACGGCAATCCTGCTCAGCACATCGTATTGTCGGTAACAAGGCCGGTGCTCCGGACCGTCTCACGGTCAGGAGCACCGGTCTTTTTACGATGGAGTATTCTCGAATGATGAAGTTCTTCCTGGTCTGCCTGCTACTGATTACACCCACGCTGGGCATGGCTCAGCGCAAGGAAATCGCCGAACTGCAACGGGATGTGTTGCTGCTGCAGGATTCCATGCGCGTCCTGCAGCGCACTCTGGACGAGAAAATGGAAACGCTCATCGGCCTGTCGCAGAAGAATCTGGACAACGCCAGCAGCCAGAACACGGCCGTCACCATGATGGACGCCACTCTGCAGGAACGCGTGAAGGAAATGCAGCGCACCATGGGGACGCCGGTGGCCAACCTGAACACCAAGGTAGATCAGCTCTCCAACGAGATGCAGTACCTGCGCGAGACGATGGCGGACATCAATCGGCGCATGACGACGATGGAGCGCACCTTGTTGGATGTCTCCTCCGCGGTGAATACACTGCCCCCGCCTCCACCAGGGGCCGCATCGGTGGGGTCGCCTAACGGGACCGCAACGCCTGCCGACACCCGCCCTGGCGCAGGGACGCCCGGACGTCCTTCGCCCTTGGGAACTACCCCCGCCCAACCGGCTCCGGGGGTGTCCGCTACGGCCCTGTACGAGAACGCCCGTCGTGACAAAGCTCGCGGCAACTTCGACATTGCCATCATGCAGTTTGAGGAGTTCCTCACCAACTTCCCGGGTTCTGAATCAGCCCCCACCGCCCTCTACCAGATTGGCGAGATCCACTACATCCGCAAGGATTACGAAAAAGCGCTTGCCTCCTTTGATGGCATGTTGGAGCGCTTTCCCGAAAATCCCTCCACGGCTCTAGGGATGTACATGAAGGGTATGACCCTGGTGAAGATGGGCCAGCGCAACAAGGGTGCTGAAGAGTTCCGCGCGCTGGTAAATCGCTACCCCAACGACGAATATGCCCCCAAGGCCAAGGTGCAATTGCAGCAGATGGGGCTTCGCTAACTGTCTCCAGCCGAAAAGGAAAACGGGGCGGATGCCAGTGAATGGCATGCGCCCCGTTTGCGTATACGCAGCCTGCGCTGGCGGCGTGCTGTATTGCTACAGCCCGGTTTCCGTTCCGCAGATTGTGACCGAGATTCCCAGCTCAGCAAACGCCGCCGCCTTGGCCGCCAAGGCCCTTCGTGCCCCGTCCAGGTCAGGCGCGTAGGCAACCTGGATGTGGTTGCTGCGGTGCCGGGCCATCATCTGGTCGCGCGACACCCCATAGGTAACCGCATGCATGATGGGCCATTGGGGGGTGGTGGCCTGCCAGCGTCGCTCGGTTTCCTCCTGGGGAAGCTCCACCACCTTGGCCAGGCCCAGGTCAGCGTGCAGTCCGCCATCTTCCACGAACACCCGGCTCCACACAACGGTGCCGGGCTTGGAGATGCCTTTCAGCGTGCCACCACCCAGCGGGAAGTACATCGGGGGCTGCCGCTCGCTGCTGGCGCCTGCCCAACCACCCACGAAATGCGCGGGCGGTGCGGCACCTGAAATCTCGAAGACCCAGACAAACTCCGTTTTGCCGTCGGCCGTGTAGTCCTCTCCAAAGCGCAAGTCATGAAGCGTATTCTCAGGGGGATAGCCCAGGGCGCGCCATAAGCGGTAGGTGACCAGTCCATCCAGCCCCGCGCATTCATCCACTTCGTTGAAGTGAGGCAGGGCCTGCCCCTCGTACAGAACTTCACCCGTTGCAGCATGGCGCACCGGCGGACGGTCTACGTTGTTCAGCGTACCCTCCACCAGGTCGCTGGCCGGGCAGATATCCTTCAACCCTTGCTGATACTGGATGCCGATGGTGTCGCACCCGAAATCGTGGGCGATACGCACCGCGGCGATGTACATCTTGCACTGCGCCAAAATCTGCCCATCGGTGAGGTCAGTGGCTTCATCGGGTCCAATTACGAAACGAAGTCCCTTGGCGTCGTACCAGTCCCGGATCTCTTGTGCCTCCTCATTGGTTACCTGTCGCATTGCCGCATACAGCGCGCTTTGGCTCAGCCGTTCCTTAAACAGTCCTGTGGGGTGCAGCAGTTCGTCCGGGATGATGGCGTTGTACATGCCCATACAGCCTTCGTCAAACACGCCCATGATGGCCTTGTTGGCCCGCAGCGCCTGGGCTACCTTGCGACCGGTGGAGGCGGGCTCCTCGGGAAGATGCAGCCCCGCCAGGGGCCG
>JALOKO010000085.1 GCA_025456495.1 Bryobacterales bacterium
AACTCAGCCGCTCCAGAGAAACCCAGGCGCTCTAGAAACCCAGGCGCTCTAGAAACCCAGCCGCTCTAGAAACTCAGCCGCGCCAGGAAGCGGAAGGTGCGTCCATCGTTCAGGGTGTTGGTGATCTGGCCGAAATCCGGGTTGGAGAGGCGATTGCCCGGCTCAGCGAACTGGGCGCGATTCAGCAGGTTCAGGCTTTCGGCCTGCAGCATGAGGGTGCGCTCGTTGTGAATGCGCCAGGTGCGGGACAGGCTGGCGTTCACGTTCCAGACATGGTGGCGGCGGAAGGTGTTCCGGCCAATGTTGCCGCGAGGGTCCGTGGGAGCCATGAACGCGAATGCCTCCCGCGGAAGCAGGGCGACGGAACGGTCAGGGTGATCGACGATGCGGCCAAGCACCGTGGGGTCGACCACGTGGACACGGTCGTTGAACGATCCGTCCACATTGCCGAAGCCAGGGCCATCAGAGCCCGAGAACAGCGTGAACGGCGTACCGGATTTCCACAGAGCCACACCACTGGCTTGCCAGTTGGCGAACAGGCGCCGCGCCCAATTCTCCAGGGCCAGGGCGTTGGGTGTGCGGTAGCCACCCCGAAAGAGGACCGCGTGCGGCTGGTGGAAATCGCTCAACGCGCGCATATCGCCCTGGACATCGAATTCGTATTGGCCCCTGGAATCCAGGCCATCGCGCCCACCACCCGTGTTGGTGTAGTTCCCGCCCAGGTCTAACGCTTTGCTGAACCAGTAGCTGCCTTCAAGGGAGAGTCCCCGCCATTCGGGGATGAGCACGCTGGCGCGAACGGCGTCATAGTAGCCACGCGACGCATTCGTAGGGAAGCGCAAGTCATAGTAACGCTGGTCAGCGCGGCGCAGGTTCAAGGTGGCCGTTGTTTGGGGAATCGCCTCGCGAGGCTGCCCGCGGTTCAGAAACCAGGTGCTCAACAGCTTGTGCGAACGGCTGCCCACATAGCCAATCCGCAACTGGGCGTTGGCGGGCAGACTGCGTTCCCAACTGAAGTTGTACTGGTGGGAGTAGGGCGTGGCCAGGTTGGGATCCAGTTGGTAAACCTCGGCTTGCGCGTTGGGGTCAAGCCGCGTCGGGTCAAAGCTGCCGAGGGGATTCAGAAAATTCGGAGCCTGGATGCGGACCTTGAGGCTGGCCGGCGGATTGAAGCGTAGCTGGCCGAAGGTGATGGGGAAGATTTCGCCAAACTGCACACCATAGGCCCCGCGCAGCACACCCCATTCCTTGGGCAGGGCGTAGGCGAAGCCAAAGCGGGGCGACACATTATTCCAATCACTGCCGTAGGGGGCGGGATGAAAATCATTCACCTCCGATGGCGCCGTGACCGGGGCGAAGCGCAAGCCGTAGTCCAAGGTAAGCGAGGAGGTGGCGCGGAAGACATCGCCCACGAACATCTGGCCCATCCAGTTACGGAATCCTCGGGTGGCATTTCCCACCTGAACGGTGTAGTTGGAGGGCGTCCCCCAGCGCATGTTGTCGATGAGGGTGCGGCCGAAATCCGCATTGAAGACGAAGCTGCCGCGAAAGGCGTCACTCTCTGTGCCATTCAACTGCTGCCGGATAAGGGCTCCGCCGGCGTACCAGTTGTGGCGACCGCGCGTCTGGCGCACCTGCGACGCGTAGTGGTAATTGTTCATCGCCCGGTCAATGGGAATGTTCGCGCCAGGACCCAGTTCGCTAATGAAGCTTTGGGTGGAAATACGCGGGCCGAAGTGCGACTCGTCTGGCGTCAGCAGGCTGCCCGCGCGGTCAAAGCGCAGGCTGGATTCCCAGATCGTGTTGGGCGACACCGTACGCAGCCAGGTGAGACGCGCATCGTGCGATTTGGTGGCGGTATTGGGGTTCTGCCCGCTGACTAGCTGGAAAGCCTGCACGTTCTGGATGAGGATCCGGTAGCGGGCCACCAGGACATCCCGGCTGCTTAGCGGCTGTTCAAGGGTGGCGCTGAGGCTATCGTTGTTGATGTTCTGGGGCGCATTGGCGTTCAACATGCGCGGGTTAATGTCCGGGCGATTGGGCAATCGGCTGGGATACTTCGCGAACATCTCAGCCACGCGGGCGCCCACAGCAACATCCCGCGTCAACGGGCTGCGCTCGTCCGGTAGTGGGATCAGCACGTTGCCGTTTACCTGGCCGCGCAACTTCTGCTGGCTGCCATCCACGGTAAGGAAGGCCTTCCGCCACAGGGGCGCCACCACCGTAAAGCCATAGCTGTTGTCGCGGGCGGGCTGCACATCCCCCACCTGGAAGAAGGCGCGCGCCCGCAAGGCG
Organism: Bryobacterales bacterium; assembly: GCA_025456495.1. Taxonomy (GTDB): domain Bacteria; phylum Acidobacteriota; class Terriglobia; order Bryobacterales; family Bryobacteraceae; genus JACTMJ01. The sequence goes on from JALOKO010000085.1 coordinate 2,296, forward strand.
CTGTTGTCATGGGCGTAGAAGAAGTTCCCACGGAAGGCGCGTGCATTGGAGGGGCGGGAATGAATCTGGCCCTTGGGACTGCCGCCGAACTCGGCGCCGAAGAAATCCTGGTTGGCGGGAAAACGAGGGACCAGCGTTGCGGTAACGCCAATGCGCTGGTTCATTTCCTTCAGGACGTTGTTGTCGATAAGGTCAATCTGGACGTTTTCATTGCGGCGGGCCTCACCCTTGGAACTGTTCACTTGGCCCAATAGGTTCAGGCTGGTGCGCTGGGCGCTGGAGGCGGCATCGGCGGAGGGCTTGGCCGGCAACGTGGGCGCGGAAGCTGCTTCCTCCGCACTGGGCGTATCGCCGGGGACCGGGCCTGGAGTCTCCTGCCCGGGGGCGCTTGGCGCGGCATTGGAGGCGCCCTCGCCACCGTTCGTGGAGGGCGTATCCTTGGGCGCCTGCGCATTGCATAGCGTGACCATCAGAACACAGGCTAACGCCAAGGCCCGCCGAGCAGGACCGCCAGGGGCACAGCCGCTCAACCACCGGGCGCGAACAAAGGATCGCAAGACACCAACGGTTTCAAAGGAAAGGTCCTGGGCAATGCGGAGACAACAAGCCATCATCAAACGCTCACAAACATCAGGCTGCGGACAGCACGGAAAATGCAGCCACCAGTGTATCGCGCTGGCGGGAAGCCATCGGCAACCGCCCATCAGCGCCTGCCCACCCGCACACCCGGCCGGGCTGCCCCGGCAATCCCTGCACGTGTTGGTCCCGGGGCGGACTAGCGCGCCGCCCGGGTTTCACCAGCCGCCTGATACACCAGCTTGCCGCCCACGAAGGTCATGCGCACGGTGGTGGAAAGGATCTCCCGTGGCTCCACTTCCATGATGTTGCGCGACAACACCAGGAAGTCAGCGAGCTTACCGGGCTCCAGAGACCCCTTTTCGCGCTCTTCAAAGGCGGCGTATGCGCCATCGAGGGTCCAGCTCTTCAGCGCCTCGTCGCGGGTAAGACGCTGGTTGGGATACCAGCCTGCCTTGGGCCAGCCCTTGCCGTCCTGACGGGTGATGGCCGCATGGAAGCCCAGCATGGGGTTGGGGTGCTCTACCGGAAAATCACTGCCGTTGGCGATGCGGACGCCCGTATCCAGGAAGGTGCGCCAGGCATAGCTTCCCAGCGCGCGCTGCGGACCGATGCGGTCTTCGGCCCAGCGCATATCGCTGGTGGCGTGGGTGGCCTGGATGCTGGCGATAATCGAATGCTGCTTGAACAGCGGGAAGTCATCGGGATGGACAATCTGGGCATGCTCCATGCGGAAGCGCTTGTCGTTCGCCCCGCCGAGGGCCTCGCCGTAGGCCTGCAGGGCAAGGCGGTTAGCAAGGTCGCCAATCGCGTGGGTAGCCACCTGGAATCCCTTTTCCGCGGCTTGTTTGGCCACACGGGCGACGTCCTCTTTCTGAAGGATCACCAGGCCACGATTGCCGCTGTCGTCCGCGTAAGCCTCAATCAATGCGGCGCCACGCGAACCCAAAGCGCCATCAGCCACCAGCTTGATGGCGCGCACCGTGACGTAGGGGTGAATCTCCGGCCCCTTGCCCAGGTATTCGCGCCACAGGTCACCTTCCCCGCCGATCATGACGTAGCTGCGGATGGGCAGCGCGCCGCGGGCAGCCAGCGCCTTATAGGCCTCGATGGTGGAGCGGCCCACCCCAGCGTCATGCACGCTGGTAAGCCCCAGCCGGACGCATTCTTCGGCAGCCAGTTGCAGGCGGCGCTCCAGTTGCTGGGGCGTGGCCTCCGGGATCTGGCGCGACACCAGCCCCATCGCGCGGTCAATCAGGATGCCTGTGATGTCGCCTTCGGGATTGCGGACGATACGACCGCCCTGCGGGTGGGGGGTGGATGCGTCCACGCCCCCCAACTCCAGGGCCTTGGCGTTCACCCACGCAGCATGGCCATCCACGCGGCTGAGGTACACGGGGTTATTGGGAGCAGCCTCCGTGAGGTAATTGCGATCTGGGAACTCTTTGCCCGGCCAGCGAGTCTGATCCCAGCCCCGGCCGCGAATCCACTCGCCAGGCTTGGCGCTGGCAGCGGCGGCGCGAACCTTACGGGTGACGTCGTCGATGCTGGCGGCCTCCCGCAGGTCAAGGATCTCCAGAGCCTGGCCCAGCCCCGCCAAATGCACGTGGGAATCAATGAGGCCCGGGATGACGGTGGCCCCCGCCATGTCCATCACCTTGGTGGACGGGCCAATATGCTCCTGCAGGTTGTCGCCAACCGCCAGGATGCGCTCACCCCGGATGGCCATCGCCGACGCCGTGGGCTGCCCCGGATTGACGGTATAGATGCGCGCCCCCGTCAACACCAGGTCAGCCACTTGAGTGGAGGCAACAGGCGCCAGCAGGCAAACAACCAGAAGCAAGCGGAAAAGCATAGCGCTCATTATCGGGGAGCACCCTGTGACGCCGCAACCCTGTGACGCCGCAACACAGTAGCGCCACGACATCGGACTGAGCCACTCAGCTGGCAGCCGCTTTCTGCACGTGACCATTGGCGCCAGCATGTCCCACATTGCGGCCGTATCCCGCCCATCTGGCCAAGTCACAAATCCACCTACCGCCCAGCCCCCATGTCCGCGCCTCTGCCTGCCTGTGGGAAACTGTTAGCTTCGCCATGAGCACCCAAGCGCCACAGAAACCCTTTGTGAAAATCCAGTTGGATACTGAGCGCAGGATCCGCACTCGCAACAAGGGCTATTACCGGGTGAACCACTGGCCCATTTGGATCTTCGTCTTTTTCCTCATCCCTGGTCCCCTCACCTTTGAACTGTTCGCCAATGGATTTGGCAGTTCCATGAAGTGGTGGCTATTGGTGGTGCTGGTAGGGACGGGCATCGCGGGATTGCGCGGCAAATTGCCGGGATGTGAACCAGCGCCCTACATTATCCGCTTCACCGAAGACCGGCCGAACCCGCTCTACCGGCGCATCTGCTATACCTTCGCCTGGGGCGCCGCGATCTCCTATGGCGTGCTGAATCTGGTGGGTTTGATTGTGGCGGTGGTCACTGGAACCTGGATGCTGAAGCAGATCTACCTCTATGCCTACTTCCCGTTGGTGATTCCCATCTGGATCCTGGGCGCGATGGGCAAACTTCCCCGGGTGAAGCATTCCACCGCAGGGGAAGGCCACGAGCGGCGCTACTTCTACGGCACCGTGTGGGCAATGTGCATCACCCAGCCGGTGGTGTGGCTGATGTACCTTACCTTGCCCCTCAACCGAACGACGGACATCCTGAAGTTGGTAGTCTTTGTGGGTCTGGTAACTCTAGTGGGTTACCTTAGCGTGCGCGGACTGCTGCCGCGCACCCGGCAGATTGTTCCAGGCGAACTGGCGGCGCTAGACTAGCCCCGGCGTCGTGGAATTTGCTTGCGTAGCGCCCGGGGCGGGCGTACACTGCAAGCAAATTCATACGGTCGTGGCTTCCTGTCAGCATGCCGCATGGGCCTGCAGGCAAGGATCCGTTTTTTTTCGACCACGCAAGATGATCACGGAGTAATTGACATGAGAAAAACCCTGGCATTGCTGACAGCGGCCACCTTCTTTCTGGTGGGCTGCGGGAGTGATGTCCGTCATTCCTCGGCGGAAAAATACTATCTGGTGGCCACCAACACCAAGATCCCGTACTGGCAGGATGCTGCCGCCGGCCTAAGCCGCGCCGCACGCGAACTGAATGTACAGGCGGATATTGTGGGTCCGGACACCTACGATGCCAACGCGGAGCGTGATGAGTTCCGCAGGATCGTCGCGGCCAAGCCCGCTGGAATCCTGGTATCGGCGGGAAATGCCGAAGTGATGAAGCCGGAGATTGACGCGGCCGTCGCGGCGGGCATTCCGGTGGTGACGCTGGATGCCGACGTTCCCGACAGCCAGCGCTTGTTTTTTGTGGGCACTAACAATTTCCAGGCCGGGCAAATGGGCGGACGCCTGCTGGCCAAGCTTCTGAACGGGAAGGGCAACGTGGCCTTCTACACCATTGAGGGCCAGCAAAATCTGTCTGAGCGCCTCAGTGGCTACCGTTCCGCGCTGGAAGCCTACCCCGGCATCAAGGTGACCGAAGTCATCGACATTAAAGGGAATGCCGCAACCGCCTTCGACAAGACCAAGGAACTGCTGGATGGCAAGACCCAGATTGACGGGTTTGTAGCTCTGGAAGCACTGGCCGGGGCAGAAATTGCCGAGGTGCTGGACCGCGGCAAGGTGGAAGGCAAGGTGGTGATTGCCATGGATAGCGCACCGAACACCGTGGAGTGGATCGAAAAGGGTAAGATTGCGGCCACCATCGTGCAAAAGCCCTACACCATGGGCTATTACGGCATGCGCGCGTTGGGAGAAATCGTGTTGCAGAAGACCGGGCAGCTCAGCGGCAAGCATGCGGAAAATCCGAAGTCTCCCTACCCGGTGTTCATCGACACTGGCTCACTGCTGGTGGATAAGTCCAACCTTTCGCTGGTGAAGTAGAGGGCGCAATGGGAATGGGCGCCTGAGGCCGCCTCCCCGTTGCATCGCCCCTTGGAAACAACGCCCTGGCTTGGCGGCCGGGGCGTTTTTCCATCCAAACAAGCGAGAGCCCGCCCGGCTGCCGCACGCCCCGGCCCGCCAGCTTACCCGTCTTGGGTGCGCAGGCAACGAAGCGAGTGGTAAGGGATAATTGAGGGATGCGCCTGCCACGCTCCCCACGGAGGTCCAAGCGGAATTGAAGCAATCCGTCCCCAGTGCGCGCGCCGATTCCGCAGCCACTGCAACGCTGGCCCTGGATCCCGAAGAGGGGCAGGGTGCGGCGTCTGGCATGCTGTGTCCTGCCTGCGGCTCACCTGCCTACGGATCTGTGCTTCCGGTGGAGGCAGGCGGGGGCGTGCGTACCCTGGTGAGTTGCTCGCGCTGCAGTTTGCTGCGCTTCCTGGCTGTCGCCCCGAATGCAGGTACGGGCAGTTTTTGGCGCTTCGTGCTCGCGCCGGAATCGCCAGGCGGGATTACCGGGCGGATGCTGCAGGGATTGAAGCGTAGGGCGCGGCAGGGGCTGCTTGGCTTCGCCTCCCGGGGCCGCAACGTGTCAGGCGCAGATTGGCTGGTACAGGTGGAAGCGCCCCAGGGCGCCTGTTGCCGCTCTGTGGCCGATGGCAAGGCGCATAGCCTGGTGATTACTCCTCACTTGTCGGATGCGGAACTCGCTCTGCATCGTGAGGGCGTATGGGCTGTGGTGGCGCAAGCGGACCAAATGCCCTTACGGGTGAACTCCTGTGCAAGGGTGCTGCGACTGGGTGGCCTGGCTGCGGAAACGGATCCGGCGGGTTGGCTCACCCACACCGCGCGCCGCATGCAACCGGGGGGCCGCCTGGTCCTGCAGGTCTTCGATTGCTCCAGTTGGGGCTTTCTGCTGTGCGGTTCACGCTGGGTGGGCCTGGAGGCTGACGCGGCCGCCTATGCCTACCGGGCCGAGGACCTGGAAGTGTTGCTGGAACTCTGCGGGATGCGTGTGACACGGCGATCTCATCACTTTCCCTGGATGAATGCGTTGGTCTGGGCCAGCAGCCTGTTCCCGGGTCTGCATCGTGCAGTGCAAACTCCTGCACGGCAACAACCGGACGACCAGGGACGCGAGACAGGCCGCGCCCCCGGCCCCATGGCCACGCTGCTGTATCTGGGTGCGGTCACAATGCTGCTGCCGCTGGCGCTGCTGGAAAGCCTGTGCCATGCCGGATCCGTGATGATGATGGAAGCGGAGCGCAAGCATTGAACACATTCCGCGATTGGGCGCTCCGGCTGGCCACACTGGCGCCTCTGTGGTGGATGCTGACGACGCCGTCGCCCGCCCAGATGCTGCGCGTGGATGGCGCGCGGGCCTTGCGCCACGTTGAGCGGCTGGTGGCGATGGGGCCACGCGCCGCCGGTTCCCGGCAACTGGAGCAAACCCGCCAGTACATCGAAACGCAGGTTGCCGCCGTCGGCCTGAAGGCCCAACGCCAGCCCTTTCGGGCCGCCACGCCTGGGGGGCCGCTGCCCATGGCCAACCTGCTGGTGAAGATCCCCGGCAGCCGCGGCGACACCGCTCCGCTGGTGCTGCTCAGCGGCCACTTCGACACCAAACGCTTCCTTGACCGCAACTTCGTGGGAGCCAATGATGGCGGCTCCTCCACAGGACTGCTGCTGGAACTCACCCGGGTGCTGGCCGCGCGTCGCCCTCAGTTGAATGTGTGGATTGTCTTTTTCGATGGCGAGGAGGCCATCGGATCGTGGAGCGACAGTGATAGCCTGTACGGAAGTCGGCATCTGGCCTCCACCCTGCAGGCCCAGGGCGAACTCACCCGGGTGCGGGCGCTCATCAATGTCGATATGGTAGCCGACCGCGATCTGCAGTTGCTGGATGAGGACTACTCCGACCGTACGCTGCGGCGATACGCCCGCGAGGCCGCGCGCGCCATTGGCAAGCCCTCCCTGGTGATGGCCGAATCGTTGGCCATTGAAGACGACCATGTGCCCTTCGTGCGGCGTGGTGTGTCGGCATTGAATTTGATTGACTTCGATTACGGGCCGGACAATCGCTACTGGCACACGGCGGACGATTCGCTGGACAAGCTGTCCGCCGACAGCCTGTCCACCGTCGGCCGCCTGGTGCTGGAGATCCTCAGGCGCCTGGAACAGGAGCCGGCGGCGGGGCGCTAACGGCGCTCCAGCCCCCGCGCGGATGCGTTGCCAGCGCCCGGCGTAGCGAGTCGGAAGGATGATTCTCCCACCATTCGCCAATCGCGAACGACCTGCCCTCCCCATGGGGCGGGGGCAGCTCCTGAATGCGAAGCGCCAGTTGGCCGTTGCTGACCGTGGCGACGCCGTAGTGATAGAACCAACCGTGTCCAAAGCCCTCGCCGCGGGTTTTGCCGCGCTCCATGCTGCCGCCACAGCTTCCCAGGGAGACGTACTGCACGCCATCGCGCTCCAGATGCCAAAGGTGATGGAGGTGCCCGCTAAACACCCACTGGACGCCGAACTCGACGCAAGTCTTGTGCAGGCTGAACTCCCCGCTTTTCAGCATCAGGAAGGGGATCCAGAAGGGCTTATGCAGGAAGACCAGCTTCAGTGGGGCGTCGCGATGCTGCTGCAGGTCCTCCCGCAGAAAGGCGATCTGGGCTTCGTCCAGGGTATCGGAGCGACTGTTGTCCAGAACGGTGATATGGCACGAACCCTGGGTGAACGAATACTGTGGCGGATGCCCCGTAAAGCGGGTGTAGAGGCGCTGGGAATCGGCTGACCAGATATCGTGATTGCCCGGGGTAGAGTAATGGGGAATGGCCCCGTAGCGCCGCCACAGTTTCTTCATCTCCACCCACTCAATGTCTGTCCAGAAATCCCGCAGACCCTCGATGCTATCGCCCACGTTGATGACAAAGCGGGGCCGCTCAGCAACAATGCGGTCAACGGCGCGCTCATAGACCCCAGCCTGGGCGCCGCCGGTGCGATCTCCCATGATGCAGAAGCGCGAGGGGCCCTCGGCAGCCGGGGAGACTGGATCCCGTGGCAGTTGGCTGCGCTGCGCCTGGGCGCGGCGAATGGGGTCCAGTACGATGCCAGCGGCGGCGAGGCCGAACTGGCGTATCCAATGACGACGCAGGAAGTGCATAGGTCTTCTTTCAGGATGCGGCATGTACGGGTCTGGTGGAAATGCCGATGCGGACTGGGACTGACCTGCTCCCCAAAATCTCAACCAGCCAAAACTTGAAAAGCTGAGGTAAGGGAGGGAGCGGAGATGAAGAAGAGCCGGTACAGCGAGTAGCAGATGCACCGAGCGGTGAGACAGATGCAGGCGGGGCACACGGCCGAGGAGGTAAGCCGGGAAGTGGGGGTGTCGAAGGCAACGCTCTATGCCTGGAAGTCGAAGCTGGGATGTCGGGAATTGAGCGTGGCCTCCATCAACAGGGGTTCGGCCAAGAATGTCGATAACAATCCAAGGAACTGGGATCCAAACAAATGGCCCCAGCCCATTGGTTTCATACCGCTTCCACTTCCCCGCCGCATCGGTAATCGTCACCGCATCCTTGGCATAGGCATACGTCGTACTCCCCGCGCCATCAGGCAACGAAACGCTCAGCGTCCGCCCCAACGCATCGTAGGTATACGTCGTCCATTTCGGCGTCTCCCCCGGCGCATGCGGCAACGAAACCCGCTTCACCTTCCCCATCGGCGAACACGCACACGG
>JALOKO010000560.1 GCA_025456495.1 Bryobacterales bacterium
CCAATCGGGTGCGATGCCCGCGGGGTCAATCGTCTGCAACCCCAAGTCTTCGCGCTGCCGGGCTGCATCTGCTCCTTCGCCCAAAAGCAGCAAAGGCCCACGCTCGCCCATTCTGGCCTTTCCCTGTAGGTGCAGCAGTTCCGCCGCCGGAGCGAGTCTGGATACCTGCTGCCAAGTAGCGCCCGGTCCGCACACCATATCGTTCTGCGGGAAGCGCATGGCGGCTTGCATCAGGTAGTCCGGGCAGTGTCCGTCATCGGCTGCTGCAAACAATAGACGGCTTCCCACCCCAAAGCAGTCACCTGGCGAGGAGGGCCACTCCCACGGAAAGCCAGTCACGTAGCGATGCGTGTACACATCGCCCACTGGGGTTCCATCTCGGTCCGCCAACAAACCCATTGGTACATGCGGGAAGTTACCGCCCATGTGAAACTGAATCTCTCGCCGGGGATCTAGCAAACCCTTTACCGGTTCCAACAGAAGTTGATACAACTGCCGGGCACGCTGCATCAGCCGATGTTGGCTGGACCAAGGATGTTCGCACAGGCCGCGCAGTTCCCGCAGGGCGTCCATCACATCGCCAAAGGATCCATTGGCCGCATGGAAACGCATTCCCCGGTTGTCCGCCACCCAGATTGAGATCGAGTTTCCCTCGACGGCGAAGGAAACAAACGTGCTTTGTGTGAGGTTCTCCAACCGCGCCTCAACCGCCTGGTCGGAGTGGCTGCGCAGCCACTTCGAACTAAACGGCCACTCCAGGCCTTGGCTAGGCAACGGTCTGTCTGCGGATTCCTTTGTTCCGGTTGGTTTGGTAGCGGTCATTTCGGTAACTCCATTCGTTTCTACGGAAAGCGTCAACGAGTACCCCGCTCTTCAGGCGGATTCTACGAACTTCAGGTCACCCCTGAACCCATTGTGGGCGGGATGGCTCAGCTAACCAAGATCTCGTCTGTAGGAAATAGCGCTGAATCGTCGCGCTTCCGGTCAAAATTTACACCTGTAACATACCAAACTTTGCGCCTCCCGGCACACACCCGGTGGATTGCCCATTACAACCCGGCCCCATCCTCCGCCCTATCGCGACAGATCACGCAAGCGCTGCCGCGCTTCCGCCGCCCAACCGTCTTCGGGGGAGACCTGCAGAAAGCGCCGAAACCGCGACACTGCTTCCTTCTGGTTCTTAAGCCGCTGGTAGACGATTCCTGCATTAAACAACAGCACCGGATCGTCCGGCGAGACGGCGATGGCTTGGTCAAGGAAGTCCACCGAACGTAACAGGTCGCCCGTGCTGCGCTCCGCCCGCCCCCGCAAATAATGCGCGTATCCAAGCGCCCCCAGCAATTCCGGGTCATTCGGCGAGAACAGCCGCAAGCGCTCCAGCAGGTCAATGGCCGGTCCCGGTTGCAGGTAAACCAGATGGACCAGTGCGCGCAAATACATCAACCGCGAGTTCCCCGGCTTGGCCTGCAACTCCGCTTCAATCTCCTGCTCCACAAAGGAAAGCTCTGAGCTGCTTAGGTCAAAGTCTGCTGCCAGCCCCTGCCGGGGACGAATGGGATGATGCGCGGCGCCGGGGAAGCGCAGATCCGTTGCCCGATGCGTCCCTGCAAAATCCCGCAGGATGCGTTCACGGCTGTCCTCCAGGCGCGGGTCAAGGTCAAACAGCACCACCACCGCGATCGTGGCGAAAGCCACCACCATTACCGCCATGCCCATGAAGATGAGTCGCCGCAGCCACTTCCGAGCCCTTTGGTGCAACCCCTCGCGTGCCGGTGTCCGCGCTGTGTGGCCGCTTTGGCTGGCTGAAAGCTCTGAAGACATGCAATCGGTGATCCTCTGCGTTGTTCACTCAAAGTAGCAGATCATGGCAATCGACGACGACGCGTATCGCGCCAACGCGGGCCAACCTCCCAAGTGGCGATGTCCCGCGATCCGCCCATTCCCGCCGCCCCGACTTGCGATCCGCGTCCCTCGTTCTCACCCGTGTTGACGCCCGCTGCCGGGCTTCCTATCCGGTCTGCGACCCGTTAAGATGGTGGCGGCGATCCCCATAGCGCCTCAAGCCATGCCTGCCAGTGTCTTTGACCTTTTTTCCATCGGTGTCGGCCCTTCCAGTTCCCACACCCTGGGGCCCTTGCGTGCAGCCCGCGATTTCGTTCGGCAGTTGCGCCTCCACCACGTCATCGACATCACAGCCAGGGTCTCCGTTGACCTTTTCGGGTCTCTCGCCCTAACCGGACGCGGCCATTGCACCGACAAAGCCATCCTCATCGGGCTTGCCGGCCGTCAACCCGAGGACATTGCCCCCGGCGAACTGGCTGCCCATGCTCATGCCGTGGACCAATCCCGTTCACTTCTGCTGGATGGCTTGCGAGCGCTTCCCTTTCACCCCGACCGCGACCTCAGTTTCCACGGCGCGCATCGGCTTCCCGCCCACAGCAATGGCCTTCGCTTCCACGCTTGGGACGCATCTGGCCATCCGCTTCGGGAAGCGGTCTATTATTCCGTCGGTGGCGGATTTGTGGTGGATGCCCAAGGTAAGCCCATTGGCGAAGAGGGTACTGATTCTGACTTTTCCTTTCCCTACACCACCGCCGAGGCCCTCCTGCTTGCCTGCCAGTCGCGTGGCCTGCGAATAGCCGATCTCATCTGGGATTGGGAACGTAACCTCCGCAACGACCAACAGATTCGGGATGGTATGCTGC
>JALOKO010000086.1 GCA_025456495.1 Bryobacterales bacterium
CGTCGATCGTGCCGTCGTCCGGCGAGTCCGTGAAGCTGGATGGCCGCCTCACTTTGCGCTGTCCGGGTGTGGCGGTGAGGGGCAAGTTTCGGACTACACTAATAGCATTCAAGCCAATCGACAGGTTCGTCGGGAGCCCACGTCATCCGCAGACGGCGACTGTCTCGATGGTTCGTTCCTTTGTCTCGGAGTGCCAACATGACTTATTTGTTCGCGCGGGCGCTGCCTATGGTGCGTTCGATTTCAGCAGCCGTAGCCTGCCTTGTCTGGAGCTGTTTTCTGTGTGCGCCGGGGATGGCGCAGAAGAACTTCGGGGGAAGCGCCGAAATCCGCTTTGCTTTGGAGAAGCTGCAGGTGACCGGCAGCGCCCTGATGATTGCGGCACATCCAGATGACGAAAACACGGCGGTCATTGCCTACTTTGCCCGCGGCAGGAAAATGCATATGGGGTATCTTTCGCTGAACCGCGGCGAAGGGGGCCAGAACCTGTTGGGGGCCGAGCAGGGAGCCCTGATTGGCCTTATCCGGACACAGGAGTTGCTGCGCGCGCGGGAAATCGATGGAGGCGTGCAGTATTTCACTCGCGTGGTGGACTTCGGCTATTCCAAGGTGGCCACCGAAACCCTGGGGAAATGGGGCAAAGAGAATGCACTGCGGGACGTGGTGTGGGTGATCCGCAAGTTCCAGCCCGATGTCATCATCAATCGCTTTTCCGGAACGCCCATGGACGGACACGGGCATCACCAGTCATCCGCACTGCTGAGTAAGGAAGCCTTCCACGCCGCGGCGGACCCCAAGCGCTTTCCAGAACAACTGCAGTGGGTGCAGCCCTGGCAAGCCAAGCGTCTGTTCTGGAATACCTTCACCTGGCGCAATGTCGAGGAGCAGGTGCCGCAGGACCAGAAGCGGCTGGTGCTGCCGAGCGGCAACTACGATCCCCTGTTGGGACACTCCTATCAGGAAATTGCGGGGATGAGTCGCAGCATGCACCGCAGCCAGACGATGGGAACGCCAGAGCGCAAGGGTGAAGCGAAGGATTACCTGGTACACCTGGATGGGCCGTCTGCTGAGCGGGACCCGTTTGAGGGAATCGACACCACGTGGGGCCGTGTGGAGGGATCGCAGGGGGTGCAGCGTTTGCTGAGCGAGGCCCTGGCGACCTTCGATTTCCTGGCGCCGGAAAAGTCAGTTCCCGTGTTGCTGGAAGCCCGGCGGGCCATGCAGGCCTTGCCGCAATCGCCCCTGGTGGCGCGGAAACTACTGGAACTGGAGGAGGTCATTGGGAGTTGCACGGGCCTGTGGCTGGATGCCAGCGCCGCCCAGTACGAAGTGGTGCCCGGCTCCACCATGCGGGTGAATCTGGAAATGGTGAACCGTTCGCCGCTGCCGGTTTCGGTGGTGGGCGCGGAGCTGATTGGCCAGCAGGGTTTGGCGGCGAAGCTGGCGGAGCCCGTGGCGCTGCCCGCGAATCAACGCGAGGTGAAGCCCTTGACCGTGGCCCTTTCGGGGAACTATCCCATCTCTCAACCCTACTGGCTGAAGGAGGCGGTAAAGAACGATCTCTATCAGATTGCGCCGGAGGACGAGGTGCTGGTGGGCATGCCGGAGTCACCGGCCTCCTATCACGTGAAGTTCGACGTGCTGTTCGGTGAGGGCGCGGCGGCGCAGCGCATCGTCTACACCCGGCCGTTGCACCACCGTTATGTGGATCCGATGTACGGCGAACTGACACGAGCGCTGGTGGTGACGCCGCCGGTGACGTTGGAGCTGGGCCAGCAGGCCGTATTCTTCCCCGGCACTTCGGCGCGCCGTGTGGATGTGACGGTCACCAGTCATCAGGCAAAGCTCGCCGGCGAGGTGGCCCTGGCGCTTCCCACGGGCTGGCGCGTCGCCCCGGCAAAGCGAGACTTCACCCTGGCGGGTAGCGGCGAGAAGGCGACGCTCAGCTTCGAAGTGACCCCACCCGCTGGAGCGTCGATGGGAGAACTGCAGGCCTACGCGACCGTGAACGGGCAGCGTTACGAACGCGGGATGATTGTGGTGGATTACCCGCACTTTCCGCCACAAACGCTGTTCCCCAGGCAAACCGCCCGGTTGGTGCGAGAACCGCTGCAATTGCTGTCCAAGCGCATTGGGTATGTGATGGGGGCGGGCGACGAGATTCCACAGGCCCTGGAACAGATGGGCGGCAAAGTGACCCTGCTGACGGAAAGTGAGCTGGGACGCGGGGACCTGTCGGGCTACGATGCCATCATCACCGGGGTACGCGCCTACAACACCCGGCCGGACCTGGTGGCCAACCACAAGCGCCTGCTGGACTACGCTGAGCGGGGTGGCACGCTGGTGGTGCAGTACAACACCACCCGGTATTTTGGCGCTGGCGCCGCTGACCCGATTGAGGGCGTCCAATTGGGACCCTTCCCCTTCCAGATTGGACGGGACCGGGTGAGCGTGGAGGATGCGCCGGTGACCATTCTGCGCCCGGAGCATGCGCTGCTGAATCGGCCGAATCGGGTCACCGCCAAGGACTTTGAGGGCTGGGTGCAGGAACGGGGGCTATACTTCCCCGCCAAGTTCGATGAGCGCTACGAGACACTCATCGCCACACATGACCCGAACGAGGAATCGCTAAGCGGGGGCATCCTCTACACCCGCCTTGGCAAGGGCGCCTTCGTGTTTACCAGCTATTCCTGGTTCCGCCAGTTACCGGCGGGGGTACCCGGGGCAAGCAAGCTGTTCGCCAACCTGGTGAGCGCGGGCAAGCTAACAGCAACCAAGTGATGGCGCGAGTGCCCTCACGGAGGAAGCGACGTTGAGCCTCCGGCGCCTGCTGGCGGGATACCTGCTGGTGGTGCTGTATCTGTGTCTGTATCCATGGGATTTCCGATGGGATTCGCCCAGCACCTTCTGGAGCTGGCGATTCCCGGCCGGGCGGGGCGGCTATGTGGACGCCGTGCTGAACCTGGGATTGCTGGCTCCCGCCGGGCTTCTGGCAGGATTGGCGGCGCGGACGCGCTGGCATTGGCTGTGGGCGCTGATGGGCGCAGGGGTCTTCGCGGCCCTAGTGGAGTGGCTGCAGGCCTATCTGCCAACGCGCAATAGCAGTGGCTGGGATCTTCTGTTCAATGTGACGGGCGCCGGGTTGGGATGGGCGCTGGCGACCGCGATGGCGCCGCTTTGGGGCGCGCGACGCTTGCAGGTTCCCGGGCGCATTGAGGATCCCCGACCACTGTTTCTGCTGGCGCTGTTCGTGTTGGCCCAAGCATTTCCGTTCATTCCCAGAATCCGCCTCACGCAGGCCAAGGAGTGGATTGCAGCGCTGGGAACTCGGCCGGACCTGTTGGTGTTGGTCTCAGCGTATGTCAGCTGGCTTGCGGCATCGGTGATCCTGAACCGGGTGGTGGAAGGGCGGCTTCCCGCGGGAATGGCGCCAGCCCTCCTGCTGGTGTTGCTGCTGGGGCGGGCGGCCTTCCCGGCGGGCATCCATGCCGGGCTTTCGATTCTTGCCAGCGTCGCCGGGATCTTCGTGGGGGCCTTGCTTCCCTGGCGCTCCACGCGCCGCTGGTTGGGGTGGGCGATGCTGAGCTACGTGGCCTTCCGGCAGTTCTACCCGTTTTCGTTCAGCGGCGGCGCGCAGCCGGTGCTGTGGATCCCCTTCGACAGTATCCTGCAGTTGCGCACGGAACATGGACTGCGGATTCTCTTTGAGAAGTCGTTTGTCTATGCCGCCACGGTATGGCTGTTGGCCCAGCGGCCCTTGGGCCTGGTGACGGCAACCGCGTTGTGCGCGACCGTGCTTGCGGTGGGCGAATTGGGACAACAGTGGATTCCTGGCCGGACGCCCGACAGCTTGGATGTGTGCCTTGCGCTGCTAGCTGGAGTGACCCTGGCGGCGATGGCGCGCCGGAGCCACAAGGGCCAAGCGGACCGGGGGCGATCAGGATCGGACCGGGGCTAGTCCTCCGGACTGTCGCCCTCGAAATCGTCCAGGCTGGCGGCCAGTTGGGAATGGCGGCGCAGGGCCTGGGTGGCGTGGGCGTGGCTGAAGCCAGCCCGGCGTAGACGGCCGTAGGCGCGTTGCAAGAGCTTGGGGTCCTCAAGCTGCTGCCCGGTCAGCAGGCCGGGTGACTTACGCTGCAAAAACTGGAGGGCCAACTCGGCCTCGTCGGTATCCTGGTAGATCTGCTGGATGGCGGCTTCCACCGCGTCGGGCGCCAGCAGTTTGGCGCGTAGTTCCTGACGCGCACGGCGCTGGCCCAGCAGGCGATGGTCCCGGGCCAGGATTGCTTTGTGCTCCGCAACCCGGGCGTCGTTCAGGAATCCAGCCTCCTGCAGCTTATCGAGCACCCAGTTGACGTCGGCAGGATCACCCGCGCGTGCCTGCAATCGACGCTGAATCTCGGCACGCGCGTAGTCGTGCGTACCCAGCAAGCGCAGGGCTTTGTCCAGCAGTTGGGAGCGGTCAAGCGGTGGTGGCGTCTTGGGCGGATTGGTCATGTGTGGCCAAGCAAGCAAAGGAAGTGGAAACGGTACAAGTCCACGAACCCTCTGTGTCTTTAGGGTGTTTCGCCTGATCCGTCGCCGTCAATGGGAGTATTCTAGATATTGTCAGGCCCGGATGCGGATGACGGCGTGCGTCCCCGGATTGTAAGGAGGAGCAAACAATGGCTGAAGACAACAAGTTTCCCTATTTTCTGCTGGGTTTGGGTGTAGGGTTTGTCGCGGGAATTCTCGCGGCCCCGCGCTCTGGCGAAGAAACCATGCACCTTATCAAGGAAAAGGCGGTTGAGGGAAAGGATTACCTGCTGAAGCAGCAGGAGACCTTGAAGGAAAATGCCCAATCCGCCGTGGACAAGGGTAAGGAAGCGGTTCTACGGCAGAAGGAACAGATTGCGGCTGCCTATGAGGCAGGACGGCAGGCTTACCGGGAGTCAGTCAGCGGCGTCCCTGCCGCCAGCAGCCCGGTTGTCGGCGATGGCGAAGCCATCTAGCACCGCCCATGGATGCGGGTTGGCGCAAGGTAAGGCGGCGCCGGATTGCCCGGGCGAGATTGCCCGGATTGGATTGCCGGGGGCGGTGAGATTCGAATCGGATACACCGTCCCGGCTTGTCTTCCTGTTTTTTCCGCAACGAGAATACCAGTGAAGGGGATCCTCTAACTGATGGAAGCCCATGTTTCAAACCAGATCATTGTGATTGCGATTGTCGTGATTGCAGTCGCTGTGGTCATGCAAACCATCTCCGCGATGGTGTCGGCGCTGACGGCAATGAAGCTGAAGGCGGCCGTGGACCAGGTGCGTCGACAGATTGAGCCCCTTGCCGAGCAGGCCAAGGAGGTGCTGGGTGACGCCAAGCTGGCAGTGCAGACCACAAAGGTGGCGGTGCAGAACACCAATGAGAAATTGCAGCCGATACTGGATTCCGCTACCCGGATCACAACGGAACTGCAGGAGATCGCCCACAAGGCAAACGATGTGGCCAGCCGTGGCAAGGCGCAAGCCGAACAGGTGGATGAGGCGCTCACCGAAACCCTGGGTCGCGTGCGTGTCCAGATGACCAACGTTGAGGCAACGGTCGAGCATGTTTTGCAGAACGTGCGGGACACCTCAAATCATGTGAACACGGGCATCGTTACTCCCATCCGCAAGCTGAACGGGTTCATGGCGGGCGTCAGCACTGCGTTGGGCTTCCTGGTGCAGGGAAGAACGACCGTCCAGCGCGCAACCCATGAAGACGAGATGTTCATTTAGCGCCGTGGCGCAGGATCTCCCGAAAGGTGAGGGGCTTTCGCGCCGCTTGCTTGGCGTGTGCCGCCAGCATGGCGTCCGCCACCAACGAGCAGGTGGGATCGGGGGCGCCCTCCGGGCCTTTGCCGGCCTGGCGCTGGCAGGGCTAAGCCTGGCCCTGTTGTCGTTCACGGCAACTGCCCAACCCACCGCCACCTTGCAGGCGCTGGCAGACGAGATCCGGGCCGCGGGCCTGGATCCAGACGAGTGCTATCGGGTGCGGGAGTTTGACTTCACCCGCGAAGACGCACGCATTTACCTCACCGACGGTTTTGTGATCTTCGGAAAGCCGGTGAACGGACGGCGGTTTACTGCCGTCTTCGTGGGCGAGATCGATGGAGGCGACGCGGAGATCCTCATGTTTCCGCCGCTGCGTAGTGAGCGGCTTTCGTTGGCCAAGTTCACGGAATCGCCCAATCTGGATGAGCACTTCCGCTTCGCCACCTTTGTTTTCACAGACGACACCTACGGGGAACTGGTGCGGAGGATGCAGGAGAGCTTCCTGGGACGGAAGACCCCGGAGGCAGGGCCGCTGTACGTGGAAAAGTATGGCGGCGTGGTGAAGAACCTCTCCGAGAGCCTGGAGTTGCGCCTGGTGAAGGACTTGATGGAACCCCCCCGGCCGGAGGAGGGCTTCTTCTTCGCCAGCTTCCGGGGAAGTCGGCTGGGCGCCTTTGACTTTGTGATGGACCCCCTGACGCCCAAGGGAATCCGTTTGGGGCAGTTCTCGATGCGTGGTAACCAGCCCATTTTTGATACGTGGACGGAGTTCGAGTCACGGTCAATCCGGGGAGGGCAGCGCCAACAGCCAGCCGAGGACTACGCCATTGACCACTACACGATTGAAGCCACCCTGGGGCCAGACCTGCGGATGAGCGCACGGACACGGATGCGCCTCACCCCTCGCGGCAAGCGCAAGACCATCGCGATGCTGCTGTCGCAGGACATGCAGGTGCAGGCCGCGCGGTTGGGCGGTGAAGCACTTGAGGTGTACCGTCCCAGCGCGATGCGTCTGAACAGCCTGCGGCGGGGACGCGATTCCGTGTTCCTGATTCGCCTGCCGGAATCGGCGGTGGCCGACCAAGCCTTGGAGATTGAGGTGGAACACGATGGCAAGGTGGTGGAATCCTCCGGCAACGAAGTGTTTTTTGTAGGCTCCCGTTCCACCTGGTATCCGGGCGCGGGAACGCGGATCGCCACCTATGACCTTACCTTCCGCCTCCCGCGCGGTTTGGATTTTGTGGCCACCAGTGACAAGGCCGAAGTGACCGTAGAGGGCGACACGGCCATTCACCGGATTGCGGTGACGCGGCCGGTGCGGTCGTTCGGTTTCAACCTGGGTAAGTACAAGACGATCACCCTGAACCGCAACGGCTTCACCGTGAACGTGATGGCCAACAAGCAGGTGGAGACGGCGTTGGACACGGGCAATCGCGTGATTGTGGTGCCTAGCCCATCCGTACCCGCGGGTAGGCGCACCGGGCAGGCCGCTACTACCGTCACCACCATTCCCGCTCCGCGGCCTGACCCTACGCAGCGGCTTCGCGAAATCGCAGGCAATGTCGTTACGCTGCTGGAGCGCTACTCCGCTTTGTTGGGAGAGCCACCCATGAAGACGATCCAGGTGTCCCCCATTCCTGGCAGCTTCGGGCAGGGCTTCGCGGGGATGATCTATCTGTCCACCATCGCGTATCTGCCTGAGGATTTCCGCCCCGCCTTCGCGCGGGACGCCTATAGCAAGACCTTCTATACTGACCTGCTGCTGGCGCATGAGCTCTCGCACCAGTGGTGGGGCAACCTGGTGTTCACGGAATCTGACCAGGACGAATGGCTGATGGAAGGGCTGGCTACGTATTCTGCCGTGATGATGCTGGAGGAGCAGATGGGGAAGCGCGCCGCCGTTGAGGTGATGCGGCACTATCGGGATAATCTGCTGGCGGAACTGGGGGACGGACGCATTCTTGACCAGGCGGGTCCGTTGATTTGGGGCGAACGACTCATCAATTCGCGGGACAGGAACGCCTGGGCAACCATTACCTATGAAAAGGGTGCGTGGGTGTTCCATATGCTGCGCGCCCGCATGGGAGATGCACAGTTCCGCAAGATGCTGGCCGAATTGCCCAAACGATTCGGCGGGCGCGCCCTCACCACCAGCGCCTTCCGCGAATTCGCAGCGGGATTCCTGCCGCCCAGGAGTGATGACCGGAACCTGGAAGAGTTCTTTGAGCAGTGGGTGGAGGGCACGGGCATTCCCCGGCTCAGTTTCACGTCTACCGTGAGTGGACGTGCCCCGAAGGTGCGTGTGGAAGGATTGCTGGGTCAGTCGGAAGTAGGCGAGGAATTTGGCGCCCTCGTCCCGATCGTGTTTCGCATGGCGCGGGGACAGACCGAAGTCCGCTGGGCGCGTGCGTCGAATGAGGGCGAGGAATTGGAGTGGACCTTCCCCACAGCTCCGACGAAGGTGGAGTTGGATCCGGACTTTGTCACTCTGCGGCGGGACTAGAGTTGGCCGACGCTGCCGGCCCTTGATGGGGTTGCGCCTGGGGACTGATGGGCCTGATGGGGCCTGAACCTGGGACCATTTCGTCAACCCGTAGGCCCGTTTGGATTACCGGGCGGTGCGGCGAAACGCGTGCGGCTCAGCACGTTTCCAGAAACGCGCAAAGCGCCGGAGATCCGCGTCCAGTTGGGCTGGAACGAAGGGGGCAGGCGCGTATACCGTAACGGGAAGGCGCGCCTCCAGGAGTTGCAGGCGCTGCGCGAATCCAGGGTTCACGCTCCACGTAACCGCCAGCCCAGTGGCCAGTGGCGCCGCGGGCTCTTCCCCCGCAGCCAATCGCAAGAGGGTTTCCACCGTCGGCCCCCGATGGATCTCAACGGGCATTTCCAACAGGCACTCGTACTGAAAGACAATCCGCTTGAGGGAATACGCCTCGGCCTCAACGGATTCATCGTCCCAGACAAACACCGCCCGGGCGCCGGGATGAGCTGCCAGAGCGGGATCGTAGGGACTAAGGCTGTCTTCGTGGATCCAAACCAGCGTGCTCATGAACGACCCTTTCGCGGGTGGCGCGCGTCGCGATGGAGACTGCCCGAGGAACGAGGATGCAGGGCCAGCCCGGCTTCGGATTCCCCTGGGCGGTGCGGGAACAGGCGGGTTTCCAGCTCAGCATACGTGGCATCGAAGGGGCAGCGGGCCGCCGATGCACATCCGGAGCAGTAGCTGCCGCTGGTGTACTTTTCCAGATTCTCGCGGTTGAAGAAGTAGGGCTTGTGGCTGAAGGTGCTGGCAACCCACTGCCAGGAGAGGTTGTTGCTGGCAGGATCGCCGTCCAGCAGGTGGCTGAGGAACCAGCGGGCGCCCGCCTGCCAGCGAACGCGCCGCCAATGCACCACGTAGGCGGCCACCCACATGCGGGCATGGTTATGCAGGTAGCCGGTCTGACGGAGTTCCAGAGCGAAGCCATCCATGCAGGCTAACCCCGTTTCGCCCGCGCTGATGTCGTCGGGCAGTGTTTCGGCATAGTGCTTGGCCTGCAGGCCGGTCTTGTAGGCTTCCTGGTCGCGCCAAATACCGGTCCCCAGATGCTGGTAAAGGCGCTGCCAGTACTCGCGCCAGGCCAGTTCCGTGATGAACTTTGAGCCGTGGAAGGCCTCCTTCAGTGTGTCGAGGGCGGCGTCCCGCACCTCCGCCAGGGAGAGCACCCCATGGCGTATATACATGGATAGCCGACTGACAGCGCCGTTCAGGTGATTGCGAGTGAAGCCGTAGCGGTCTGGCTGGATGCGTTCCAGTGCGGATTCTGCGGCTGAGCGGCCACCCCGGGTGGCGGAGACGTGCGGATCGCGCTGGGCGGCCTGGGGGAACTGCTGGCGCAGGTAGTCCACCAATTCCTCGCGATGGGCGAACTGCCGTCGCATTGGCTGGGGTGCGTTCACCTGGAGGCTCCTTTGACGGATGGGGCGGCGCGAAACGCCGGACGGCTTTGGCGGCGGCAGGCGTCGCTACAATAACGCACCTCGTCCCAGACCCGCTCCCATTTCTTGCGCCATGTAAACGGGCGGCCGCAGTGGAGGCAGGGCTTTGAGGGCAGATGCTGCTTCTTGACGCCGTTCACCTGTTGACGGATGCCGGGAGGAGGGGAGTGGGAACAAATTCCGCGGGTGCCGCCAGGACCATGCTTACTGGTTAGGGTTCCGGGTTAGGGGCGGTTTCGGCCGGTGTCGTTGAGTCATCCAGGTCAGGCTGCTGCTGGGTGCGGTGTGGCGAGGGCTCTGACATGGCATCGATCAGCATGCGTAGCTTCATCGCCATTCCTTCGTCCAGGAGGTCGAGTTCCTTGGCCTGTTCCATGGCTTCCAGCTTGCGCTTCAGCAGCAGATACGAGAAGCCAAGGCTGAAGTGCGCATCCGCATAGGTGGGGTGAAGGGAAACGGCCTGCTCATAATCCTCGAT
>JALOKO010000087.1 GCA_025456495.1 Bryobacterales bacterium
AGGGGAACTTCATCCCCGGAGGCAAGGGAGCGCCATTCTTCATGGCGCCGGCGGGACTGCCCGAGGCAGCCGCGCCCATTGACCCGGCAGCAGCCATGGCCGAGGCTCCGGCCGCGCCAAAGCCGCCACCCATTCCGGCATCCGTCGCGCCGTAGCTTGGGGCTGGGGCGCCCCAGGATGGCGCGGGGGCTCCGAATTCCCCCATCGGCTGCGGGGCGGGAGCGGCGTCGAACATGGGGTCCGCCATCGGCTGTGGCGTGGGGGCGGGATTGTAACCGGGTTGCGGAGTCGGCGTGGGCGCCGATTGCCCCGCGCTGCCCCCCTTCTTGGCGAGGATGTCCTTCACCGCCAGCCAGCGGTCACTGCCTTCCGCTCGCACCATGTCTGTTTCCACGATATTGCCAGACGCCAGGTACTGCTGGATGTCGTTCCCGGAATAGGGACCAAACTCTTGCTCGCCCCGCTTCACCATGTACATCATTGCCGATGTTCCCCCTTGCCTGAATGAAACCCGCCTGGATCTGCAACCGACCTGCCAGGCCATATTGAGAGCCGGTTGCCGTCAACGCGATCGCTAACGCCACGGAAGTCCGTCGCCGTCCTGGTCCACCGTGGCAGCCTCCACCAATGCCCAAATCCACACCACGGGCGACAGCAGAAGGCAACTCAGCAGACTGGTGCAAAGCTGAATAATACCAGCAGTCGTGCGATTTGCATATAGGTTGTGCGCTCCAAAGAAGCCAGCCAGCACCGCCAGCCAGATAAAGGTGGAACGCTCCACCGACGATAGCGACTGCACTTCGGGATGCGCAAACGCGCTCCCGTATGGATCATGCGGATGCTGAGAGAAAGTACCAGTGGCCGCGGAAGGAGAGGGCATCGTGAAGGCGGCCGGTGGCGGAGCGATGCCCGTGCTGTCTTCGGGCGGCGCGCTGAACCCGATGGTTGGTCCGGCATTCCATCCGCTGGCCGCCGGATCTCGCAACTCCTCGGTGCGCACCTGAATCATGGCCTCTTCCACGGGGGCCGCGCTGCAGCCAAACACCGTGCATCCGCCGTTTTCCTCCCAGCAATCCCGATGGTGGGGAGTGCCACACACCGGACAGCGGGTTGCCGGCTCCATGGCGGCGTCCACCCGCCCGCGGCAGTAAGGACACACCGGCAGGCTGGCCGCGGCCATGCCCTCGTTTTGGCCCCTCCCGTCCAGGAAACTCATCGCGGACGGCGTTCCTGGTAGAGAAAGGTGTACCGGCCAATCTGCAATTGGTCCTTATGCTTCAGCATGCGCGGACGGCTGGGGCTGCCTCCCATATAGACCGGCCCCCTTGGCGTCAGCCATAAGCCTGGTCCCCGCCGTTCCAGGCTGGCATGCACATTCTGAATGGAAGGATCCTTGAACAGGTAGATGTCACAGCCCTGACTACGGCCGATGGTGGTGACTGGCTTGTACAGAATGAATTGCTTCCCCGCCAGGGGTCCGGCAGCCACGTAGAGCCAGCGTTCCTTCAATGCACTCTCGACAAGCCCCATCGCGACCCCGGTGCTTAGCCCGAAGACGGCGAAGCCCACCGCACGGCTAAGGTCCCCGGAATTCAACTGGTTGGCGATGGGGTCAAACAGAATGCCGCCGATGCCCGCTCCCAACATCCCCCCCAACACGCCATACAGCAACTTCCGCGCGCTGAGCCCCGCGACGCCATAGACGACGCCCGCACTCACTCCAAAAAGCCCCCAGGCGACAGAGCGAGCTGCCCACCAGGACGGCATTGCAGGGGTAATTTCCCCACCCATCGAGGCAATACCCAACAACAGGTTATAGAGGATGGATGCGACAAAACTGAAGACAAAGCCCAGTGGGATTCCCAAGGCGAACGCGAGCCCGCCGCGAATCAGCGCCTTTCTCCAGGACCGTTCCACCACGCTTTCGGCGATTGCGCAGCCCAAGCAGCAGAAGGCCACCACTGAGGGAATCATCAGGGACCCCAGCCAATCCCAATCGCCTTTGTCCGGTCCATCCACAAAGGCGGGCTCAACCAGACCCCATCCGGCAAGGGCGCCCAGGAACCCGGCCGCTCCGAGATAGAACCAGCTCTTCAGCAGAATGCTGCCGCGGCGAACGGGACCGGCATCGGCGGGAGCGACGGCATCGCGGATATTCCCGTATCGTTTGACGGATGTCTCAGAGCCCGGGCCGGTCGCCTCTGCCGCATCGATGGCCCCCTCGGCCAGGGTTGTCTCTTCCAGCCGCGAGAGATCGTCGTAGGTGATCTTGAGTGGCTCCTGCGATTCGCTCACCGGTTCCCTCCGGCTGGGCTGGATGCCGGGCTGGGTGGATTCTGAGTTCGTTTCGTATCTGCGGGCTCGGGCGTCACACTGGAACCGGGCGGTTGCCCCGATGCCCCCTGGGGCTGGGTGCCCCGGGGCTGGGTGCCCGGGGGTTGGGCGCCCTGTTGACGCTGCCACTGGCG
This sequence comes from Bryobacterales bacterium, assembly GCA_025456495.1. Lineage (GTDB taxonomy): Bacteria > Acidobacteriota > Terriglobia > Bryobacterales > Bryobacteraceae > JACTMJ01. The sequence continues at coordinate 2,469 of JALOKO010000087.1, forward strand.
TGCCCGTTCGATGGCTTCGCGCGTTTCGGCCTCGGAGAGGATGCGTCCGTCGGGGAAGGAATACATCACCAACGTGCGCGGCAGCACCAGGATACCCGCCGCGAGGCCAGCCACAAACACAAGGGCAAGCGCAAACAACAGCACCAGCCGTTTGCGCCAGCGGTTGGCGTTGCCGGCTGCGCCCGGCGCAGACGATCCTCCGCCGTCGCCTTCGCCATCCTCGTCCACGCTCATGGGGCGCGGGTCAGGCTCCTCGAGAATCTCGGTTGCATCCCCATCGTGGGTGTCAATCACCCGCAGGGCGCCCAGCCGCTGCAGCTTGCCCTGCACCCATCCGAAACAGCCCTCCTCTTCCGAGTGCGGATCGTACACCCAAGCCACCTGGAACGGGGCGGAAAAGAAGTTCTCATGGATAAACGTGTCGTGCTTGGAAAGAAAGATGCCAAAGCCCGGGTGCGTGTGATACCAGCCCACGATGCGCTTTTCCGGGTAGTCCCGGTCCTTCACTGCGTAGATGTGCTCCCAGGTGTCCTGGGTGAAGGTGACATGGGCTCCGCCCTGGGCGGCGCTTTCCCCGGCAATCGCGGCCTCAATGCGTGTGCCCTCCGGGATCTCTTCGCCAATCAATACCCCGCACACCTCAGCATCCAGGCTGGATCGCCCGTGGCGGCGGATCGCCTGCACCACTGCCGCGTCCACCACCACCGGACACGGTGTGCCCAGCCAATCGGCAGGCGGGCGGCGGGCGCCCTGCGTGAGGTTCGTGTCCGACTCCCCACCCCCGGACGCTACCCACTGGCGCATCGGCCCGGTGGACTGCTTCCCGTTGCCGGGGACCTGGGTGGTGGACGACTTCGGCGGTTTCCCCTTCATTGCGCCTCCCCGGCGAGTTCGCCTAGCACTTGGGTGGCATCGCCTTCCAACAGATAGGCGACTTCGCGGCCGCCATCTCTCGCCACGAAGCAATCGTACAACGGCAAGCCAAGGCGATCCAGACGACGAGCCGCCAACTCCTTCTCCCCGTGGTACCCATGGCGAAGCACCACCTCGCGCAGACTCCCATCGGTGGGGTCCAGGCCTTCCTCGCGCGTGAGGCTGCCCAGGGGGACGAAGCAATCCTGCTCCTGACCCGTTGCGTGGTTCTTGAGCTTCCAGACGATGTCGCGGCTGAATTCCAACACCGGCGATGCGCAGTCCAAGTCCACCCTCGCGCGCTGCCGCAGGTCTTCCAGGGTGAATTCCCCGGAAGTCTGGGGGAGCCGGATCACGGTTTCCAGCGTGTAATGGCTTTGGCAATCGGGGTCCGGAACGTATTCGGTGACGTAGCTGCTGTGGTGCAGCCCCTCAAATACCAATCCCTTGCCGCTGAGGCAGGGCAGACCATGCAGCAGCTTCAGCGCCTCTTGCACCTGGATGCCCGCGATGACTGACGAACTGGTGGGCGTAGTGGCCACCTTACCCGCTTCCTCGTCCGCCGCCGTCAGCAGATTGCAGGACATGCGCCGGTTCAGAATCGCCCAATCCACCTCACCAAGGGTGCATTCATAGCAGGCGGGCTTTCCCGCTTCAAAGACACGGACGACCCCGTTCAGCCCTTCGATGGCGCCATCGATCCAGGGCTTGCCCATCTTCCAGGCGGCGCGGTTCAGGAACAGCCTGGCCTCGCGATTATCCAACCCACCCAGGATGATGTCCGCCCAATCGAATACGCCCAAGCCAAGTTGTTGCAGCACGTTGGCGTGCAGCCCACGGATGCGGGCGCGCGGGTAGAGCGCTTTCACCGCCCGGGCGGCCACCTTTGCCTTGGGCTGTCCCACGTCTTCCTGCCGATACAGGACGCCTCTGCTAAGGTTCGACGCTTCAATACGGTCCAGGTCAACCACCAGCAGGTTACGGAAGCCCAACAGGGCGAGGTTTTTCAGGATCTCGTTCCCCAACGCGCCCGCACCCACCACCAGCACGCGCGCGCCTTCAATCACCTCCTGCCGCCACCAGGGCAGCAGGCGCAAACGACTGAAGCGGTCCTCTTCCAGGTCGTTATCGGAAACGCGAATGGCGGGTGGTGGCTGCATCCAGGCCCTCGTCGCGCTAACCCGCCGTAATCTCGGGCTGCATGCGCAGGATATCGCCCTCACGCACCCCGGCTTCGGCCAGCGTTTGGGTGTCCAGCAATTGACGCCCGGTATTTTTGTGGTGGAACTTGTAGCTCAACGGAGCCCCATCCGGGCCATTCCGTGGCAGTTGCAGCTTCTCAATCAGTACCGCAATGATCTTTCCGGCGGGCGCATCGTCAGGGAGTTCCACAGGAACGCGCTTGTTCTCTGTCGAATCGAACACCGTGACATTGATAGCAGGCATGCAGGCTCCTTAGCGATCCATCGGCTGCGGGTTGGCGGGCTGGATGGCGGCGCCCGGCGTGGCTCCCGTGGAAGACACCCCATCCGTCACGCCATCCCAGAACGCACCCAGAATTCGTTCGCCATCCCCCTGGAAATCCCAGCCGTCGCGCTGCAGCAGGGCATCGGCTCGCACCGCAAAATTGAGGTTCTCAGCGTTGGGATTGAAGCGGCGATCCACCTTAAAGCTCACCACGCCCAACAAGCGACCCCGTTCGTCATACACAGGGCCACCGCTATTGCCGGGGCTGACCGGCGCGGAGATCTGTAGCAGATTCTGCTCCTGCAGCCGCATTACGATGCCAGTGGACAAAGAGAAGAACAGCCGCTGTGGATGTCCGATAACGAAGACGTTCTGTCCGATCTCCGCCTCGCTGAAGGGTGCGATAGGTTGCCGGAAGGCGTCGCCGTCCCCATTGCGGGGCGTCCATACCAGGGCCAGGTCCAGATCCCGGTGGCGCGCAACGACGTTGCCGCGGGTGGCCGCGCCGTCCTTGCGAAACAGCAGGGCAGCTTCCTCCGCACGGCGAGGCATCAGGAAGCTGCTGGCGTCCACCACATGGCGGTTCGTGGCAATCAGGAATCCAGCGGACGTGGCCTGCAGCAGAACGCCTGCCCCCACGGCCCCGGCTTCGTCAAAGCGCCGAGGCGTCTGGACTCCTGAGAACTCCGGACTAATGACGAACACCAGTGCCTCGGTCTCCTTGGCCAGCCGGGCGGCCGAAAGCGTTTCCGAGGCGGGAAGGCGGGGGAAGGCGCCACTGTACTCCATCACTGGCATCGGCGAGGATTGCCACGCGGGCCGGGGTCCCACGAAATATGCCATGCTAAAGAACAGTGTGCTCAGCAGGCCGCTTGCAATCAGCAGGCTGTTGGTCCAATGTGCCCACGCGAGTTGGAACCGGGGCAATCGCCTCTGCATGGCCAGCCTGACTGCCAACGCAAACAGGCACAGGATGGGGAGCACCAACACCAGCGGCAGTGTAGCCAAACGAAGGCCCCACGGAATCGCTGGACCGTAAACCGCAGCTGGACCGTGAACCGCAGCTGGACCCTGCACCGCACCTGGAGCCAGTCCCGCTGCGGACGATGTCGGCCCAGGGGATACCAAGGCAGGCGACGGCAAGGGCGCGTTCTGCACATCAGCGGGTGTGACTGTGATCTTGTCCACGAGGATCTCGTCCATGAGGGCTCTTGGATCTTTTCCGTCAGGGCTCTCCGCCGTGAAGGATCGGGTCCATCGGCTCTGTCGTTGATCGGCGATACTGGTTCGTGTCTATCCGCGCGCTGGTCGCGCACGAAAGTCGCGCTGGCATCTCTTCCCTAGTGTAGAGGATGCCTGTCTTCCCCGAGAACCTTCGTGACGAGTCGGGCGCGCACGCTGGGAACGGCAAGCGCCACGCGGCATTCCTTTTTCCTGCTCTCGTGAATGGATTCGGTGGATATAGCAAGAGTGCGACAGATGCAATCACAGTGGAGAGGCGTTGATGGGTAGTGGACTTTCCGCATTCGGCTCCCCGGTGAAGCCGCTTTCCTCCCTGCGTTCTGGCGCCCTGCTGATGTCGGGCGCGACAGGCCTGGTGGGAAGCGGTCTGGTTCCGCTGCTGCGTAGCGCTCACCCTGACCGCGACTTGGTGCTGCTCACCCGACAACCTACCGGTTTTCCCTCGCAAGGCTGCTTCGTTTTGCAAGCCGATGTTGCGAAACCGAACCTGGGGCTACCCAACGAAGTCTACGCGCTGCTCAAGCAGCAGGTGCGCCAGGTGATCCATTCCGCCGCTGACATCCGGTTTCGCATCCACCTGGATGAATCTCGCGCGACCAATGTCGATGGCACGCGGCACATGTTGGAGTTCGCGGAAGCCTGCCCCCATCTGGAGCGATTCCTGCATGTCAGCACCATCTATGTGGCAGGCAAGCGAACAGGCATGGTGCCGGAGCGCCTCCCCTGCCCGTTGGCGGGTTTCGTGAACACCTACCAGCAAACCAAGTTCGAGGCCGAACAACTGGTGTTGGAACGGATGTCGCGCATTCCCGCTGCGATCATCCGCCTCAGTTCCATCATCGGCGACTCCCGGTTGGGCTCCGTTCGCCAGTTCAACTATTTCCACCAGTCCATCAAAGCGATTCCCTGGAATCCTCTACCCGCGATTCCGGCAGACCCCGAAGCCAGAATTGACCTGGTGAGCTCAGATTGGACCATCGCCGCCCTTCACCTGCTGTTTGAGGAGTGCTTCGAACCCGGGCGCATCCATCAACTGTGCGCGGGCGCAGACCGGAGTTGGACCGTAGGTGAGTTGTTGAATCGCACCTACGATATCTTTGAGAAACACCACATCCACCTGCGACTGAAGCGACGGCCGCGCCTGGTGCCCTATGCGGACTTTGAGCGGGTTGTCGAAAAGATGAGCAGCCGCTTGCCCTCAAGCTTCAATGAGTGGCTGGGCGCGCTGTTGAGCTTCCTTCCCCACCTCTCCTTGCGACAGCAGTTCGAAAACAGCGAGACGGAAGCGTTGCTGGCAGGACGCGTGCCTTTCCCCAGCCTGGACAGCTATTTCCTGCGGGTTGTGGAGTATTGCGTGTCGACGAACTGGGGCCGCGCCGCGGCGGACTAGCGCCAGTATCAGCGGGTTCGCGGACCCGCCGCGCCGGAAGCTGACGCGGAGCGCGACCGGCGCGCCTCCACATTCGCGGGTTGCGCACCTGCCACCAGCGTGGGATGCGCGCGTTGCGCCAATACATCGGAGACTCGCCACGTATTGCCAACTCGTTGCGTCCGCAGCAGCACCTCAAAGCCAGGCACCTCCGCCACATTGGCGACGGCCAGGGCCTCGGCAACCGTTCGCGCGGAGCCAGGGGCCAACATGAACTCGCCCGCCGCTTCCGTATCCGGTTGCGTTACCCCTCCAACCAACAGGACATACCCGCTTCGGGCGAGATTCGGGGTCAAGGCGACCAGGGCGTGCGAGTGGGTGCGCTCCTGGTCAGAGGGCTCAGGCTCGGGGGGGTAGTACAGGTGCTCGCCCTCATTGGGAGAACGGTTGCGCCAGCGAGCGGGTCTGCCATAGGCGGGACGTTCAATCTGAAAATTCATGGCGGCCTCAAACACGGCCACCCAAGGGTTCGCGTGCATTGAACCCAGGAAGACAAAGTTTCCCGACCGTAAGTCCCGCGCCTGTAGATCGCGGCTTTGGCGGAAGGCAATCCGGGAGGCGAACTGTGGAAAGTCCAGCGCCGCGCGCAGGGTGAGCGACGCATCACCGATATTCATCAGCTCGCGCGAGACCATGTTGCGCCAATGGGTTGGGTGGCGCCTTCCCGCCGGGTGATCCGGCGCAAAGGCTTCGCGGGTCTGATATTCGCGAAACTCAACGGCTTCGCCCGTATAGCTTTGAATGAGGTTGACGATGGAGTCCGACGGGACGAATTCCACCTTGCCCCGCGTGCGCGTCAGAAAGTCCTCCATGATGGACTCTTGGGGTTGGACCGCGCGCACCACTACCGATGGCGTTGTGGCCTGGTTGCGCCCTTCCGGTCCCCAATGGCTTCCGGCCAGGAATGCCGCGGTCAGCATGGCTACCGCCGTCAATGCGAAACGAACTCGAGGCCAGTAGGACTGGCTGGCGGTTGGTGACCGGCGCTCGGGAACATCCATCGCTCCGTCGGCCTCGATTGCCGCTATCGAAGTTCCATCTCCACCTGCTAGCTGTCCGGAGGAGCTTGTGGCCGGGTTGCGCGGCGCGAAGCAGAGGCGATACTCCCCCTTTGGGATCTGGAGATCCCAGGCTTCACCCGCTCCATCGGCGGCATAGTAGTCCAGCAGCCGCTGCCGCAGCTGGCGCATGGACGCGCGGACGATGCTGTCCGCCGAAGGGTCAAAGTCAGCGCCTCGGCCGAAGAGCTCCTCCCCGATGGTGGTCTCGTGAATTGCCTCACCGGTTCCAGAAAAATGACGCCCGCTCAGGTACTCCAGCAGTTGTCTGGAACGGGTAGATTTGTGAAACGCATCACTTCCCAGAATGCGCGCCACCAATTCCTGTTGCCTCGCGATAAGTTCTTCATTCATCAGGCCCGTTAACCCCTGTTTACTGGCACAGATCCCCTGCCTTCACCGAAATTTCACAGGGAATTCACTCAACGTATGCACCTGTTGTATGTCATTCCTTAATCAGTTGCAACCCCTTTTACGCTTCAGGGGTCTTTGGAGGTCTTCCGTGTCTGGACACATCCGCGTTGTTTTGATGGTCCTTTGTTGTCTGGCCCTGTTCGTGGGGCTGGCTTCCGCCCAAACCGCCACCGTTAGCGGTCGCGTCACTGATTCCACCGGGGCAGTGGTGCCCGGAACTCAGATCACAATTACCAGCATCGCCACAGGCGCCAGTCGCGCGGTGCAGGCAAACGAAGTGGGCCTGTACACCGTTCCGCTGCTTCCGCCTGGCGAATACCGCATGAACGTCGAACAGCAGGGCTTCCGCTCGGTCAGCCGGACCGGCATCATCCTGCAGGTGGACCAGCGCGCCACCATTGACTTCGCGCTGGAAATCGGCGCCGTGTCTGAACAGATTGAGGTGAGCGCGGACGCCGTCCAGCTCAACACCGTGGAGGCCAGCCAAGGCCAGGTGATTGAGAACCGGCGCATCGTGGATATGCCCCTGAACGGCCGAGACTACAACCAGTTGGCGCTGCTGTCCGCCGGCGCCGTGCAACCGCTGGCAGACGCCCGGTACGGCGGCTTCAGTTCCGGCGGCATGCGCGTGACGCAGAACAACTTCCTGCTCGATGGCGTGGACAACAACGCCGTGGAGTTGGCCGGCGCGCAACGGCAGTCCGAGATGGTGAAGCCCTCCGTGGACGCCGTACAAGAATTCAAGGTGCAGACGAACTCCTACTCCGCCGAATTCGGTCGCGCCATGGGCAGCGTCGTCAACGTCACCACCAAGTCCGGCACCAACGAACTGCATGGCACCGCCTTCCACTTCCTGCGGAACGAAAAGCTGGACGCCAAGAACTTCTTTGATCCGCCAGACCAGCCGCGGCCCCCATTCAAGCGGAATCAGTTTGGCTTTTCGGTGGGCGGCCCCGCCTTTATCCCGAAGCTCTTCGACGGCCGCAACAAGGTCTTCTGGTTCGGCAACTATGAGGGCACGCGGGTTCGCGAGAGCAACACCGCCAACAACACCATTCCCACGCTCCGGATGCGACAGGGCGATTTCGGCGACCTGCTGGAGCAGCGTAACCGCACCATCATTGACCCTGCCACGCGACAGCCCTTCGCCAACAACCGCATTCCGTTGGGCCGCTTTGACCCCGTTGCGAACACCCTGATGGGCCTCTATCCCACCCCG
>JALOKO010000088.1 GCA_025456495.1 Bryobacterales bacterium
TGTCACCGCCGCGTTCCCTGCCCGTCAGATTCAAGTGGCCTTGAAACTGTACTTCTAGCCTTCAGGGCTTCCGTTCAGGGAGGGGGCTGCCACCCGGCAGCCCCCTCCTTTTTGACGAGTGCGGGAATTCGGTTGCAGCTCACGGAAACTCACGGCGCCGCCGGGTTGGTTGTGGGCCGCTGGTGGGCCGGATTCAGCCCACCAGGCGATGCCCTGTTGCTTACCGGGTTATGCCCTACTGCTTACCGGGTTATGCCCTACTGCTTACCGGGCCATGCAGATCCATCCAACCATCCTGATCTTCTGGTGATAGGAACGGGTTCGCTATACTTGGTAGGGTTGAATACCGATGGGAATGGTATCCCCGAGTCAACACTACAAGGGCGATGGTTCATTGGACATGAAGGGGGATCCTTGCGAATCCTGTTAAGTGGAGCGGCTGGCTTCATCGCATCTCATCTGTTGGACCGTCTGCTGGGCGATGGCCACGAGATTGTCGGTCTGGACAATCTGTTAAGCGGCAGCATGCGCAACATCGCCCATCTGGAAGGGCATCCTGCATTCACCTTTGTTCAGCGGGATGTGTCGCAGCCCTTCACGGTGGAGGGTCACTTCGACGCCGTGTTGCACCTGGCCTCCCCTGCCAGCCCTAAGGACTACCTGGACTACCCCATTGAAACGCTGCTGGTGGGAAGCGTCGGCACACGCAACATGCTTGAGGTCGCCGTCGCCAACGGGGCGCGCTTCCTGCTGACATCCACATCGGAATGCTATGGAGACCCGGCGGAACACCCCCAGCGGGAAACTTACTGGGGCAACGTGAATCCGGTGGGTCCGCGTTCCTGCTATGACGAAAGCAAGCGCTTTGCTGAGGCCATCACGATGGCTTACCACCGGCGTCACGGCCTACGCACGCGTATCGCCCGGATCTTCAACACCTACGGCCCGCGCATGAAGCTGAACGATGGTCGGGTGGTTCCCGCCTTCCTGGATCAAGCCCTACGCGGGACCCCCATCACCGTGTTTGGCGACGGCAGCCAGACCCGCAGTTTTTGCTATGTCAGTGACCTGGTGGACGGTCTCATCCGCCTGTTGCACTCCCAGGAAAGCTATCCGGTGAACCTGGGTAATCCGCACGAACTCACCATGCGCGAGTTTGCTGAGTACATCCAGGAGATGACCGGCACCGTATCCAAAATCGTCTATCACCCACTGCCGGAAGACGACCCCAAGCGCCGCCAGCCGGACATCACCAAAGCGCAACAACTGCTGGGATGGGAGCCGAAAGTCGCCCTGCGCGACGGTTTGCGCGAAACCATTGCCTACTTCCAGACTTCCCCGGAATTGGTGCAGACCAACTCCTGAGTCTCTCCCCGCACGGCTCTTGGTGGCTTCGCCGCAAGGCTATCGCAAGAACAACGCGTAGGCCGGGTTCTCCGTCTCGTCCCAAAAGGTATAGCCAAGACCAGCCAGAAACTGCGCGAACGACGCATCATCCTGCCCCGGCACCTGCATGCCCACCAGCACACGGCCCGCATCGGAGCCGTGGTTGCGGTAATGAAATAGGCTGATGTTCCAGCCGCTGGACATCCGTTCCAGGAAGCGCATCAGCGCGCCGGGACGTTCGGGGAACTCGAACCGGTACAGCCGCTCATCGGCCAGGCTCTGTTGGCCACCCACCAATGGCGGACGACCACCCACCATGTGCCGCACATGCAGCTTGGCCATTTCGTTGTCGCTCAAGTCCAGCACCTGGGGGAACTCAGCGCGCAGGCGTTGCAGCAGGGTGGCGTACTCATCGCGGTTGCGCACCTCCACGCCCACAAACACACGAGCGTCGCCGGGGCCGGCATAGCGATAGTTGAACTCGGTCACCTGCCGCGCGCCAATCACGGCGCAGAAGCGGCGGAAACTGCCGGGCTGCTCCGGGATGGTAGCCGCGAACAACGCCTCGCGCTGCTCACCCAACTCCGCGCGTTCCGCGACAAAGCGTAAGCGGTCGAAGTTCATGTTCGCGCCACAAGCCACCGCCACCATCGTGTGATCGCGCAAGCCCTCGCGCTCCAGGTAGCGCTTCATCCCCGCGACGGGAAGCGCGCCGGAGGGCTCCAGGATGGAGCGAGTATCCTCAAACACATCTTTGATGGCGGCGCAGACTTCGTCCGTGTTCACCAGAATCACTTCATCCACCAGTTCCCGGCAAAGGCGGAAGGGTTCCGCGCCCACCTGCTTCACGGCCACGCCATCGGCAAACAAGCCCACGCTTTCCAGGCGCACACGTTCCCCTCGCTGCAACGACAGGGCCATGGCGTTGGCGTCCTGCGGCTCCACGCCAACGATGCGCACTTCGGGACGAAGCGCCTTCAGATACGCGGCGATGCCGCTGATGAGCCCGCCCCCGCCCACCGCGACAAACACCGCATGGATGGGCGCCGGGTGCTGACGCTGAATCTCCATGCCAATAGTGCCCTGTCCGGCAATCACATCAGGGTCGTCATAGGGGTGGATGAAGGTGAGCCCTTCCACCTCGGCCAGGTGAACCGCATGCGCATAGGCTTCATCGTAGGATTCGCCGTGCAACAGCACCTCAGCGCCCCGGCCCTCCACGGCCTTCACCTTGATGCGCGGGGTGGTGACCGGCATGACGATCAACGCCCGGCAGCCCAATGTAGCCGCCGCCAGGGCCACCCCCTGCGCATGGTTTCCGGCCGAAGCGGCAATCACGCCCAGGCGCAACTCGTCCGCGCTCAACTGCACCATCTTGTTGTAGGCCCCGCGCAGCTTGAATGAGAACACCGGCTGTAGGTCTTCACGCTTCAGCAGAATGCGATTCTGATAGCGCGCTGAGAGGTTCGGGGCCAACTCCAGCGGAGTTTCGTCGGCCACGTCATAGACGCGGGCGGTCAGGATTCGCCTGAGGTAATCGTTCAGCATAGGGCAGCGTTTCCAGCTTCCCAGGGCGAGTGCGGGAAGTCGCCTTCAGTGTCGCATGGAGGGGCGATGGCCATGCACCGTTCCGGCGTGAAATTCCCAGCGTCACCGTCCCAGCCGTGCAGCGCCAGCCCTCCGCAACAAGGCCGCACTAGCGGGCGCTCATCACGATGATGGCCGCCATCAGCAAGGCCAGGGTCGCCCAGGAGGTGAGCGCCCGGAAGCTCAACAGGTCGAGTCGTGTGAATGGTTGCATCATCCTGTCTCCAAGGTAAGGCAGTCCGTTGGGATATCCCACGCCGAACCGGCCAGTGGCGCAGCTCCACCGGCCAATGGCCCAGGGCATGGGGCGGCACGCACGCAAGGCGGCGGCTATTGGACGAAGGGCAGCACATCTCCGGCGGCGAACAGCACGCGGGCACGGGCAATCTCGCGTTCAATGATGGCGCCGATGCGAAGGTTCTCGACGTCGGCCAGCGTAGCCTGCGCCTGCAACACGCTCACGCTATCGGCGATCCCGGCCTCGTAGCGGGCGCGGGACAGGTCAAGGTTGTCGCGCGCGGCGTCCACGGCGGCTTCCGCGGCATCGGCTGCGCTGGCGGCGGCAAGACACTCAGCGTGCGCGCCGCGAAGCTCACTCAGCACCTTCAGGTGTCCGCCCCGCACGGCTTGCTCCGCGCTGCGCTGGCGGGCGCTGGCGGCCTGAATCTCCCCACGGATACGGCCGCTGGTGAAGATGGGAAATTCCACCTGGCCAGCGTACTGATAGGTGCCCAGGCTAGCCGAAGGTGTTTGGCCATTCGCCCCGTAATCGGCCAGAAAGCGAAGCCGTGGCAGCCGCTGCAACTTTGCCTGGCTGCCATCGGCGCGCGCGGCGTCGGCCGCCATGCGCAGGCTACGCAGCTCCGGATTGGAATCCAGCGCCAGTTGCTCAGCAACGCTCAGCTCCATCACCGCGGCCGCCTGCACGGGCAAAGCATCCGCGAGGTGCACCTGCGCATTCTCCTGCTGTCCAATCAGCCGCAGAAGGCCCTGCAAGGTAACGGCGCGGAGACCCTCGGCACGGCGCAGGAAGGCGCGCTCGTTCTGCACTTGCAGCACGGCCCGGGACAAATCCAGCTTCGACGCAGCGCCGGCCTCGTAGCGGCTGCGCACCTGCTGTTCCACCGCTTCGGCGCTGCCCAACCGGGCGCGACTGGCTTCGATGCGGCTGTCGATCTCCAAGGCCTGCAGGTAAACCGATATCACGCTCAGGACGGTTGCCTGGCGTACGGCTTCACTGCCCGCCTCGGCCTGTCGCACGCGCGCGCGTGCCGCCTCCACCGCTTTCCACGCGCTAACGTCCAACAGCGTCTGCGATACGGTGGGGCGGGCGTCAAAGGCGCTGAACGGACCCACCAGCGCGGGTACGCCAGGGAAACTCAGGCCGATCCCGCGCAGGTTCAAGGTCTGGCGGCGTTGGATGGCCTGCGCCCCCACTTGCGGCAGCAGTTGGGAGCGAACCTGGCTCAGGCCGCCGTCCGCCTCCAGGATGGCGAGGTTTGCAATCTGGACGTCGGGGTTCTGCCGCAAGGACAGCGCCACGGCGTCGCGCAACGAAAGTGGCATCGCCGCTGGCGCTGTCCCGGGCTCAGCGCCCAGCAGACACACGAACGGCAGAAGCATGCAAAGGATGCGGTACATGGTGATGGTTCCTTCAGTGAATGTGTGTCGTTTGACCTTAGCTTTGCGCGCCCACGGGCAGGGCAACGGTTGCGTCCCGCCTGGCGCTGCGCCGGTTTCGCGCCAGCAGCAGGTAAGCGCCCGGCGCGAAGAGCAATCCCAGCAGCATGCCGCCCAACACGCCGCCACAGATGGCAATGGCCATCGGAGGCCAGAACCCGCCACCCGCAATCAGCAGCGGCAGGAAGCCGATGATTGTGGTCACCGTGGTGGCCAGGATGTGGCGCGTGTTGCGCAGCACGACCTGTTGCACGGCATCGGGGTCGCCCGCGCGGGCGGCATCGCTTTCGCCAATGCCCGTCAGGACAATGATGGCCGTGTTGATGGCCAGCCCAATCAGGCCCATGATGCCGATGATGGCGGTGAACCCGAAGGGATAGCCAAACAGCCATAGCCCGACGAATCCTGACCCCGCCGATAGTCCGGCGATGGTGAAGATCAGTCCCATCAGACGGAACGAACCCAGCGACAACACCAGCGTGCCCACCATCAGCACCACCAGGATGCCGACGCTGGAAAGCAGGTTGCCCACCGCGTCATCGCGCTCTTTTGACTCGCCGCCCACTTCCATGCGCAAGCCCTGGGGCAATTGCAAGCCGGCCGCGGCGATGCGCCGCTGATACTCGGCCAGCGCTTGGCTGGGCAGCATGCCCGCCTGTAGATAGCCCCGCACCTTGTTCACCCGCAAACCGTCGCGCCGGGTGATGGCGGCGGTCACGGGCAGCAGGCGGAACTCGCCCAGCGCCGACGCAGGCGCCATCCGTACCGTGCCCCCTGCCTGCGTCACGAAGTGCAGCCCGCCCACCGCGCCCACGGATGCACGGTCCTCGGCGGACACCCGCACCCGCACCGGGAGTCCCGCCAGCCGAAGTTCGGTGTCGTTGGCCTCAAAGCTGAGCTTCGGCAGCCCTTCCTGCAACGAAGTCCGCGTGTGCGTGATGCCCGGAACCGAAGCCAGGATTGAGCGCAACTGCTCCCCATAGGCGTGCAACTGCTCCAGGTCAGCCCCATAGAGATACATTTCCACCGGGGCGTTGAAGGGTGGACCCTGCTCCAGTTGACGGGCAATCATCTGGCTGCCAGGGAAGGCGCTGTCCATCCGCATCTGGAGGCGATTGATGGTGTTGAAGTAGTCCTCGCCGGATCGCAACTCCACCATGGCCTGCGCGTAGAAGGCCGAGTCGTTATCGCCCGCCAGCATGTTGTAGTAGAACTTCGGTGCGTTCTTGCCTGCGAACCAATGCACATCCAGCACCGCCGGATCCTGCAACAGCAGGTCGCGAGCGCGCTGGGTAGTTTCAGCGGTGAGGCGGAGCGCTGCCTCGTTCGGCAGCATCATCTGGATCTGGAACTGCTCCCGTTCGGCGGGCGGGAAGAACTGTTCGTTCAGGCGCGTGGCCAGGACGAACCCCACCAGGGGCAGTGCGGCGGAAAGGGCCATCGCCAGCGCGGGACGCGCCATCGCCCACGAGAGAAACCGTCCGTAGCGGTCCGCCAGCGCTTCATTCCGGTATCCATCACGCAACCAACCCGCGGGCAAACGGTTGAGGATCGTCAACCGCTCTTCCGCGTAAGCAATCAGCGCGGGAACCACGCTAAGGGCCAGCAGCAGGGAACTACCCAACGCGAAGATCACGCTAAGCGCGATGGGCCCCACGAACTCGCCCGCGCCGCCCGGCATCAGAGCGATGGGGCCAAACGAAAACATGGTGGTTAACGTGCTGCCCAGCAGGGGCACGGCCAGATAGCCCACGGTGCGCGAAACGGCGTCCGCGGGCGACATCCCGTGGGCCATATGATGACGCACCTCGTCGACAACAATAATGGCGTTGTCGATCATCAACCCCAAGGCGATAATGAGCCCGGTAACCGACATCTGGTGCAGCGGAAGCCCGTAGAAGTTCATCGCCGCCAGCACCATCAGCGAGGTGAGGGGCAACGCCAAACCCACCACCAGCGCGGAGCGCGCGCCCATCATCCACAGAGTCACCGCAATCACCAGCGCCGTACTCATCAGGAAGTTCCAGAACAAACCCTCCAGCCGCCGCGCGACATAGATGTTCTGGTCAAACAACGTTTGCAGGCGTACGGTTCCAGGCAATTCGCCCTGAAACTCGTTCAGGACCGCGCCCACCTTGGCCCGCCAGGAGTCAATCCGCTGGGCCCCATCCATGCGAGCGGCCACCACCAGCGCGGGCTTACCGCTGAGGAAGGCCAGTTCCGCGGGGGGGCTGGCGATCGTCTTGCGGACATCGGCCAAGTCGCCCAGGCGAAGGCTTTGCCCGGTGGCGCCCACGCGGACGGGAATCTCGCGGATGCGGTCAACCGTCTCAAAGCGGCCTGCCACCTCAATCTGGAGGTCGCTGCGCTCACCCCGCATCAGGCCCGCCGCCTGCTTGGGATCACTGGCGCTCAGCACCGTCGCGATGTCCTGGGCGCTCACGTTCAGGTTGGCCAGCTTCCCGGCGTCCACTTCCACCAGCAGTTCTTCCCCCGGATTGCCGTACAACTCCACCTGTTTGGTGCCACTGACATTGCGCAGACGATCCTGCAGGATTTCCGCCTTGCGACGGAGCACGGCATAGGGGACGGTGTCGGTTCGCAGCACGCCCGCTTCGGCCGGTTCCCACACCAGGCCAACCACCATCGTGAAGGCGTCCACTTCCGTGTCTTCCAGGTTCAGTTCCGGTTCGCTTGCGCCCACCGGGAGGTCCGGTTGCGCGTCGCCCACTTTGTCGCGGATACGCGACCACTGCTGCTCAACCTGCACTTCGGTGAGGTCCTCGCGCAGCTCCACCTGAACCACTGAGATGCCCGCGCGCGATGTGGAGTCGAGGAACTTGATGCTCTCTACCTCGCGGAGCTGGTCCTCAATCTTCTTGGTAACCAGCGATTCCACGCGGTCTGCGGGGGCGCCGGGGAAGCTGGTAATCACCAGGGCGCTGCGCTTGATCAGGCGCGGGTCCTCCAGGCGTGGCAGGGTGAACATGCTTAGCAGGCCCGCCACCGTCGCCAGAATGAGTGTGAGAATCAACAGCCGGGGATTGCGGTAAAAGAGGTTCTTCATGGCTTAGCTCTCCTTCACCACCACCACGCGCTGCCCGTCCGTGACACGGTTCACGCCGCCCGCGACAATCTGCTCGCCCTCGGCAATCAGTCCGCGGACATAGGCGAAATCGCCATCCGAGTGCAGAATCTCCACCTCGCGGCGCTCCACGCGGCGGGGTGCGCCGGGTGCGTCCCCTTCCACAATGGCGAAGCAGGCCCACAGCCCCCGGTCCGCGCGGGTGAGGGCGGCCAGGGGCACCCGGTAGCCCGGGCCCTTCAACGTGCGTGGCAGTTCCAGATGAGCCAGCATGCCCGGCAGAGCCGCGTCGCGAGCACCCACCGGCACGTCCAGCAGCACGGGAACAATGCGCGTCACCGCGTCTAATTCCGGCAACACCCTCTGCAGGCGCGCCGGATAGCGCTGGCCCTGGATCAGGATGGGATAGTCCTGTCCCGCACGCGCCGCCGCCAGTTGCTCAGCAGGCAGGCCCACGCGGATCTCCAGCGCGTTCGATTCCAGCAGTTCCAGCACCGCCGTGCCCGGATTCACATAGGCGCCCTCATCCAGATTGCGCCGCGCAATGCGACCCGGGAACGGCGCGCGCAGGCTGCTCTTGCCGATGAGGATACGCAGTTCCTGCACTCGTGCGCGCGCTAGCGACACCGCCGCCCGCTGGCCATCCAATTGCTCCACGCGGGTACCGGCTTCCAACTCGCCCAGGCGCTGCCGCACTAACTCCACACGCGCCGCCTGCGCGGATACCTGGGTGGCAAACGTATCGAACTCTTCACGGGAAATCGCCTCGCGACGCAGCAAATCCTGGCGACGCTGCAATTGCAGCTCCAGCAATCGCAGTTGCTCCTGAGCCTCATTCACCTGGGCGCGGGCGCCGGCCACCAACTCACGGCGAGGCCCGGCGGTGAATTCGCGCTCCAGCGCTTCGGCTTGGGCAAGCTGGCTTTCCGCCTGCAACCGCTGCACGTCCAACTCGGCCAGGTCCAGTTGCGCCAGCACCTGCCCCGTCGCCACCCACTCTCCCTCCTTCACCAGCACCTGGACGATGCGGCCCGGGCGTTCAAAGGCAAGCTGGGCTGACCGGCCCGCCTCCACCGCGCCGCTGTAGCGGGTCACAACCTCCAGAGTGTCCACTTGCTGTAAGCGCAGGCTCTCCACGGGAAGGGCCTCACTGCCAGCGTCAGGGGCCGCCGTGGCGGCGCTGGCGCTGGCCAGCCACGCAGCCGCGCCAAAGCCCACCACCAAAATGGACGCCACCAATAGCATTGCCTGGGCGCCCGAAAGGCCAAACAGCTTCTTTCCTTCGAATGCAGACATTCGCAAATTCTCCTCTAGCGTTGAACGGAACCGGTTCGTTGCAATGCCCGCCACAGTCCCCGTGCTGTTGACGCGACGCGGTGGCGGAAATCGACACAAGTGAACGATGCTTTCCTTTGGAACAACGATTGAAGACGTAACACTGTTAACATCCATCGCCAAAAAAAAGCATTCGGCTTAGCGGGCACGCGACGCCTCCTGGCCCGCGGCGAGCTTCGGCTGCATGCCCGCCCCACGGAGCATCATCTCCAGGGTATGGTTGATTAGTTGTTGGCGCTCCACGAAGGGGAAGCCCCCCTCCAGGCTGATCAGCAGCGACGATACACCGTGCAGCCCCGCCCACAGCGCCTGGCTGGCGGTCTCCAGGTCACAGCGATCAATCTCGCCCGAGTCCATGGCGCGCTTCACCGCTTGCCGGAGGTAGTCAAAGCACTTCATGCCCAGGCAATACGCTTCGTCATCCAAAGGCGAAGGACAATCCTCCACCTGCCGGAACATGAAGGTGAGGTAATAGTGGCTGGGATGCGTGAGCGCAAAATCCACGTAGGTGGCCATGCCGCGACGCAGGCATTCCCGGGGGCATTGGCTCTGGTCGCCGAACACCGCCTCCAACTGGTTATTGAGCTTGGTGAAGCTCTCCTGGATGATCTGCGATAGAAGGTCGGTTTTGTCCCGGAAGTAGTGGTAAATGGTGGTGGGCGAGTACTCGATTTTTTCCGCAATCTTGCGCATGGACACGCCTTCGTAGCCATCGCGCACGAACATTTCGCGCGCCGCGTCCAGGATTTCCTGCCGCAGCAACTGCTTCTCGCGGTTTCGTCGTTCGTGAATGCCCATGCTGGCGACCGGTGAACGATCACGGTTAGGTGATCTAACACCGTTAAGTTTATGCCGCTTCGATTCGCCTGTCAACCCCTGGTTGCATCCGTGTCAACAGTGGCGGGAACGCTTTCGGGCAAACGCCGGATCACCGTCTGGCCCCATCGCATCCGTGGGTGGCCAATCCGCCCGCGCGTCAAAAGGGCGTGGCGTCACCCTGTCGCTGCTCCCATTCCTGGGCGCCCGCCACGTCGCCGAACTGGATGACGGAATCCGCAGTGTATTCCTGATAGTCCGTGTAGGTGGCCTCATTGCGTCGGAAGCCGCTGCGCTCATAGGCCTCGGTAATGGCCCGCGCGGGCAGCAGCAGGTCCAGGTCGTCCACCTGAACCTCCGCATAGTGAATATCCCAGGAAGATCCCCGGAACGGGAAGCCCGGCTCCAGTTCGTCCAGCGAAAGGCGCAGGCGATAAATCCTGCCACTCTCCGCGCTGGCGGTCAGCTCCCCCTGGTACCCTGACTTTAGCTCCTTGTCCCCCGAGCTCATCGTGAGGGAACTGTTGGCGACGGCCACACGAAAGCCGATGGCCACCCGCCGCTCTCCCGCTTCCTGAAAGTCCTCAATCCAAAAGAATTCGGTCTGGCTGCGTTCCTGAAACAGTCGACGAACGATGTTGCCAAATTCACCGCTCACCGACACGCCCCCGTGCGCCACCTCGACGTTGCCCTCCACCGCTTCGCCATCGACGGCGACGATCTGTTGGTGGTCTCCTTCCTCAAGGTGGATCAGGCGCTCTTTCAGCGTAAGGTTCGGCCGCCAGCGTCCGGTTCCGGTCTTGTCGCGCAGGAAGGTCGTGTTCCGGTAGCAGAGGAAGTTGGGAATGGACTGGGCATACTCCTCGGCGTACAAGCGAATGCTTTCCAGAATCACGGCGGGCTCGCCATCGCGGATGGGGAACGCGCCGGGACGCCCCTGCACGGATGGCAACGGATGCAAGTTGGCGGGCTTTCGCGCTGACTTTTCCGCCAGGGTGAGCAATTCGCGCACAGTCATCTCACCCGCGCCCCAGCTTCTGGCCTCGTCCGCGAACCCCTCCGGCACCTGCTGCGTGGGTTGCAGGCGGCGCACCCGGGCGGCCGTCTGGGCGTCCGGCACGTGCAAGCGCACCATCCGCGCCACCACCTCGCGCAGTTCCAGGAACTCCATCCGCTGGGCGGGCGCAAGCAAGCAGCACAGCAACAGCAGCATCATCAGCAATCCAATACGGTTCATGGGATGATGTCCATGACGCTGCACGGCGGCCTCCTGTGGTCCAAAGTGTCGGCTGGATACTCTGGTTAGCGGCTTTTCGCCGCCGATTGGCTCCTCGGACGATGGGCCGGATGTCGGCCGTAACGCACCGCGAGCCGGGTGCGACGCGCGTCATGCCGAAGGCCTAGGGTGTCCGCCCGACGCCGATCCAAGCCGCGCCCAGGCATCGAATGGGTCATGCTTGAAAATATGTTACGTTTCAGTTACAGACAACGTGGGTAACCTGATTTGTATTTCGTGACGCTCCGTGATCTCTTTCCAACCTTTTTTCTGTTGGTTGTTCTGTTGGCCGGATTCCGCAGTCCCTGTTGGGCGCAGCCCGAGACCCAGCACGTGCTGAATCTTCCCTGGCGGATCAACCCTGGCGTGGAGTTGACCTTGCACACCCGCTTCCGCACCAGACCCACCAGCCAGGGATTGTATCAGGGCCGGGTGGGGGCGCTCTTGGGCGTGCGGCTCAACCAGCGCGTGACAGCAATCGCCGGCTATTACTTCGCTGAGGAAGAGGAAGATTCCCGAGATCGGGAAGGGCTGAACCGCTTCTTTGGGGGAGTCGAGTCCCGCCTGGGAAACTGGAAGGGCTCCTGGGCAACCCGTCACTTGGCGGAAAGCTTCTATGCCCCCCAAGGACCAGCATTCTTCCGGATCCGCCACCGCTTTGGCTGGGAGGCGCCTTCCCGCTTGCGGCCCTTCAGCAACGTGGAAGTATTCTGGGACCGCCATGGCTGGCGCAGCGTGCGTCTGCAGGCAGGGCTGCGATACCGGATCAACCAGCGCACCAGTTGGGATTTCCACTACTTCCACGAACCGCGCCGCCAGGATATCGGCTTGTGGCCACGCAACATGTACGGGACGACGTTGGAAATCCGACTCGACGATCCGGCAAAGGCGTCGCCCTAACTCCAGCAGCCAACATCCAAACACCACGCCCCCAATGGCGTTGGTGCTGGAACAGCCAGCCTCCCCCGATGCCGGCCTGCCCGCATCCCCGCCAGCCAGAATCCACACACGCCCCCATCCCCACCAGCCAGAATCCCGGCCTTTCCATCCGGGCGGCAAGGGGAACCCGCCACCCCACGCACAGCACAGTCTGCAGCCTTCACTGAGGATGCGCTTGTTTAGTAAACGATCATCGTTTATCATTACAGGTTGGATTCCTCTATGACTTTTTCCTTTCCTGATCTCCCGCTCCTCCCATCCCGCCACTGGCGGCATGGGCAATGGATCACCCTCGCCTTCGTGCTGGCGCTCACGTTTCTGCCACTGCCGGGCTTGAGCCAAACCGCCGCACTTTCGGGCCGCATTCTGGACGCCAGTGGCGCCGTCGTTTCGGGCGCTGAGGTGCAGGCGAACCGAAAATCCACCAACTTCAGCCTCACCGTGCGTAGCAGCACCGATGGCGCCTATGTCTTTGCGGCCCTGCCTGCGGATGAATACGAGGTCATCGTGGCAGCCGATGGCTTCAAGACCATCGTGCGCCCGGTACGCCTGCCCACCGCGGGGCGCGTTCGGGAAGACTTCTCGCTTTCAGTGGGGGATCGTGCTGAGCGCATCGTGGTGGAAAGCCGCTTCGAACTGGTTGAGCGCGATACGGCCGCCGTGTCCACCGTCTTCGATGGTGAGTTTGTGCAGAACATGCCGCTGAACGGCCGCACCTTCCAGACGCTGCTGGAACTCACGCCAGGCGTGGCGATGGCGCGTAGCAACCTTAGGAATCCGGGCCAGTTCACCATCAACGGGCAGCGAACAAACGCCAACATCTTCATGGTGGACGGGGTGAGTGCCAACTTCGTGGCCAGCCCCATCGCCACCTATGCGCAGCAGGCCTCCGGCGCCATCCCCGCGTTCACGCTGCAGGGCGGCACCAACAGCCTGGTGAGCCTGGAAGAACTGCAGGAGTTTCGCGTGCAGACCTCCACCTACAGCAGCGAGTTTGGACGCAGCCCCGGCGGCCAGATCCAGATGACCACCCGCAGCGGCACCAACGAACTGCACGGCTCTCTCTACCACTATTTCCGCAATGAGAAACTGGACGCCAATGACTGGTTCGCGAATGAACTGGGGCGGCCTCGCCTGGCCTTGCGGCACAATAATTTCGGTGGCGCTCTCAGCGGTCCGGTTTTCCTCCCCAAGTTCTACGATGGCCGCAACCGTACCTTCTTTTTCGCCAATTACGAAGGGCTGCGCCTTCTGCAACCCCAGCCTGGCGTGCGCAACCTGCTGGTGCCCAGTGCCGAGGCACGCTCCCAGGCCACCGGAGCCGTGGCGGACGTGCTCCGAGCTTTTCCCCTGCCGAACGCGCCACTCCTCCCTGGCGACATCCAGGACCCCCGCCTGGGCCGCTACGTCTACACCTTCTCGAATCCCACTGAGTTCAACAAAGTAAGCGGTCGCCTGGACCAGAACCTCAACGACAACGTCCACCTCTTCTTCCGCTTCGCCGATACGCCATCCAGTGAGCGAAGCCGGGCGTTCGCGAATCAATTCAATCGAACTCGCATTGACAACCGCTTCTTCACTGGCGGCAAGACCTGGAGCATCAGTCCCCGGGTGGTCAGTGACCTGCGGATGAACTATTCGCGCTCGCGTGGCCGCTTCAACTTTGAAGCAGAAGCCATCGACGGGGCGATTCTTCCGCCCGAAAGCCTGATCTTCCCCAGCAACCTGCCCGACGATCGCACCTCCGTGTCGCTGCAACTGGTGGCCTTCCCGAACACCCTTTCGTTAACCCAGGGACGCAGCATCGGTAATTCCCAGCGCCAATTCAACCTGCTGGAAACCTTGTCCGTTGTTACTGGCGCGCACACGCTGAAGTTTGGCTTCGACTGGCGCCTGCTGATGCCCATCACCGAATTCCGTGAGCTTGGCGTCTCCTACAACTTCACCACCCGCCCAAACAGCATCGGCATTCTGGACCTTCTTGAGACCGGACGCGTGAACGTCACCGCGCAGGCGCTGGCGCCCGTCACCGATTTCCGCATCCACAACTTCAGTGCCTTCGTGGATGACACCTGGCGCATCCATCCCAAACTAACGCTCACCATGGGCGCACGTTGGGAGGTGAACCCCGCCCCCAGCGGTGACCGTCTGCCCTTCACCCTGGCCGACACGAACAACCTGCTGGAAACAGACGTCGCCCCCCCGGGCACGCGGATGTATCGGACGCGCTGGAGCAATATCGCCCCGCGCGTCGGCCTTGCCTGGTCTCCCATCACCGCGTCAGATCTGGTGATTCGCACCGGCGCCGGCTTGTTCTACGATGTCGGCAACGGGCAGACCCTCGGTGGCTATACGGGCTTCCCCTTCAATAGCCTCACGTTGCTGACGGGCCAGCAGTGGCCAGTGGATCCGGCTCGCATTGTGCCTGCTCCGTTCAACGCCGATCCTCCATACAACGCCACTTTCAATACCGTAGACCCGAACATCAAGTTGCCCGCCATCTGGCACTGGAATTTCAGCGCCGAAAAGAGCCTCGGTCGTGACCAAAGCATCACGGTGGGCTATGTGGGCTCACGCGGCCTTCGCTTGCTGCGGAACGACCTGCTGCGGAACCGTACCTCAAACATCTCCCCGATTCGCCCAGTGGTTAACCCGGATGTCTTCCATCCCAATGCAACCGTGTTCCTGAACCGCAACGCGGGCGACTCCAACTATCACTCGCTGCAGGCCTCCTTCCAGCGACGGATGTCCAAAGGCCTGCAGGCGATGGCCGCCTACACCTGGTCAAAGTCCATTGATAACGCCAGCGACGAGGTTACCGGGTTGCTGCCCGTCGAAGGCATCCCGGGGGTTCCCTTCGATCTGCGCCAGGAGCGGGGACTCAGTGACTTCGACACGCCACACCTGCTTTCGGCTGCCATGAGTTGGGAGATCGCCTCGCCCAGGTCCGGCGTGGCCAAGGCAATCTTCGGCGGTTGGGCGCTGGATGGGGTGGGCCGCATTCGCTCTGGCATCCCGCTCAGTGTCATCACCCAACAGATTGATGACCTCAACTTTGCCTCTAACCGGCGCGTGGACTACCTGGGCGGGGATGTTTGGCGGGACGACCCCAATGTCGCCGGGGGCCGTCGCCTGAACGCGAGCGCCTTCGCCTTTCCCGCGCCGGGAGTTCAGGGAAGCCTGGGTCGCAATGCGATCCGCGGTTTCACCGTGCGGCAGGTTGACCTTTCCATTCGCCGGAACTTCACCCTCTCTGATTCCAGCCGACTCGAGTTTCGTGGTGACCTCTTCAACATCACCAACACCCCCAATTTCGGGTTGCCTACCTCCACGCTCACCATTCCCGCCAATCCCTTGTTTGGAGTGGCGCAGAGTTCCTTCGGACGCTTCCTGGGTACAGGCGGCAGTGCCGGCGGGTTGAACCCCCTGTTCCAGGTAGGTGGCCCAAGGTCCGTGCAGCTTTCCCTGCGGCTGGTGTTTTAGGGCGGCCG
>JALOKO010000089.1 GCA_025456495.1 Bryobacterales bacterium
ATCCCACATGGACCACTAGGTCCGCCGAAGTGCCCCCTCCCCCTACGGCGCTTGGTTTTTCAACCAGGTATCGTAGGCGTGCTTGCGCGGGCCGGTATAGCGAATGGTGTCGAAGAACTCGGCTTGGCCTAGCGCGCGCGGGTCGCCTTCCTGCCGGAGCATCTCGTTCATGCGCCCCTGCATCTCCCGCTTGCGCTGGGCGTAACTGATGTCGTCCGCCAGGTTCTTCAGGCAGTCAGGATCCTCCGAGACATGGTAGAGTTCCTCGGCCGGTCGCTTACCAAACGAAAGCTGGTAGTACTCGTCGAATCCCGCCAGCAGAAAGCGCTTGGTGGGGCTGTCATCCACGTTCCGATAGCCGGTTTCCGGGTCGCCGGCGGGCCAACGCTCGGGGTGATAGTTGCGGATGTAGAGGAAGTCCCGGGTGCGAATGGCGCGCACCGGATAGCCCCAGTCGTTGGGTCTGCCCAGGTCATGGCGTTCCTTGCCTGTCAGCATCACGTCGCGCGTGGCGTCCACTGTGCCGGATGCGGGGGATTTCAACACATCCAGAAAGCTCTTGCCGGTCATGGTGGCTGCGGCAGGGACACCCGCCGCTTCGCAGAAGGTGGGCGCCAGGTCGCGGAAATTGATGAAATCGTCCACCTTACGCCCTGGCTTCACCTGTGCGCCCCAGCGCACCAAGAGCGGAATGTGGAAGCTATCCTCATAAATCTGGCCCTTCACGCGGGGGAAGGGCATACCGTGGTCACTGGTCACCACCACCAGGGTGTTTTCCAGCTCGCCCATTGCCTCCAGTGTCTTCAGAGCGCGACCCAGATGATGATCAACCCACTCCACTTCCAGCGCGTAATCCAGCAGGTCGCTGCGGATCTCCTTGTTGTCCGGCCAGTACTTGGGCACCGTGACGTCCGCCAGGTTCTTGCCCGCCCGTAGCCCCGATCCTTCCTCGTAGACACGATGCGGTTCCGTAGTTCCCAGCCAGAAGCAGAAGGGGCTCCCAGCTGGGCGCTTGGCCAGAAAGTCCTCGAAATTCCCTGCGTAATCGTTGTTGGAGATCCCGGAATACGGGGGCTTCAGCTTCCGGCTCTGGAACTCAGTCCCGGCGGGATTACGCTTCCAGCCCGTGGACTTATAATCTCCCGGACCCCATCCTTTACCCGTTAACCCGACAAAGTACCCGGCCTTCTCCAGAACATCCGGGTAGACCTCGAACTCATTCGGGAAAATGCTGTAGTGGTTCACCACTTCCTTCAACTGCCAGGTATTCCGGCCCGTCAGGATACTGGCGCGCGAGGGGCAACACTTCGGATTGGACGTGAAGCAGTTGGTGAATACCACCCCTTCGCGGGCCATGCGGTCAATGGCCGGGGTGTTCATCCATTTGGCCCCAAAACAGCCGGCATGGTCACGACCCCAATCATCGGCAATGAAGAACAGGATATTGGGGCGCTTGGCAGTCTGCGCGCGTCCAACCCCGGCCACGCCCACGGCGGCGGCAGCGCCTCCCCAAAGAAACTGGCGGCGGCTGGGTAGGGGAGCGTTGGGCTTCATAACAATCAGAACTCCGGCGGTGATGAGACTCGCCGCCTAGCATATCGCAGACAGGTGGGCGGGGAAAACAATCGATGGCGGGTATCTGTTCCGGCCCTTGCCGACGACTCAAACAGAAGCGCAACACCGTTGGCGCCAATCCTGAAGCGGGGACACCCGCAAGCAGGAACAGGGGGCGCCGCCCGCGGGCAGAGCGGCACCCCCCAACGGGCGCTATCGCTCTTCAGCTTTCTCGTCGTCGTCCCGATCCGCCAGGACACGCCCAAACTGGTAGGCGCGCACCGGAGCCGGCATGCGCGCATCCTCGCCATGAATGCTCTGCCAGATGATCTCGTTCAGCGCGCGCATCGGAGTGAGGTCGTAATCGCTGAAATCCATCTGCAGTGACGCTGCCGCACCGGGCGACGCGGGCGTGTTCATTTCGTTCAGGTCCCACGTAGCGGCCAGCTTTGTGTAGGGCGTGAAGTCAGGCTTGTCCTGGAAGGAGTTGTACATGGGCATGGCCGCAGCATCGAACTGGCTCATGGGCTGCAAGCCCAAAATCAACTCCATGGTGCGCAACATGCTGCTGGTGGTGTAGTGGGTGGAATCCACCACTTTGCGCTTGGTGTAGGGGCTCACGATCAGCCCCACCGTGCGGCGCGCGTCCACGTGGTCGCTGCCATCCTGGGCGTCGTCCTGAATCACAAAGATGGCTGTTTCCTTCCAATACTTGCTGTTGGTGATCCGCTCCACAATCATGCCCAGGGCAAGGTCGTTGCTGGCCACGGCTGCGCGCGGGGTAGGCGTGCCGGGGCGGGTGCCCGTGGTGTGATCCTCACCCAGGCTCATCACCATGTAGTTGGGCAGGCGCAGTGCTGGGTCGGCGCTGTCGTAGTTCTTTTCGTACTCGTAGAATTCCGCCAGGAACGCAAGGGCATTATCGGTATC
This sequence comes from Bryobacterales bacterium, assembly GCA_025456495.1. Taxonomy (GTDB): domain Bacteria; phylum Acidobacteriota; class Terriglobia; order Bryobacterales; family Bryobacteraceae; genus JACTMJ01. The sequence continues at coordinate 2,485 of JALOKO010000089.1, forward strand.
CCGGTTGCCTTGCAGCTTGAACTTCGGCGCCACGTTCCCCACCAGCGATCCGAAGCCCGGAGCAGCTTGCACAACACCGTCCGCCGCGCTGGGGCGGATGGTGAACTCCCCGTAACTGCGGTAGGTGAGGCCCTTGCGCAAGGCCTGGTCCCACAGGTAACCCGATGCCGGCTGGAATGCCATCGCGGGTTGCGAACTGCTATGGCCTCCGTAGTTGGCGGGCCACCACTTCTCGTTGAAATCCGTGGCATAGGCCGCGTTCGACCATGCGTGCCCGTCCACGCTCACCTCGCCATCGCAATAGAGGTTGTCCAACAGCACGAAGTCCTCGGCAAGCTTGTGGTGGTTGGGCGTCACCTGACGGCCAAAGATGGTGATGCGCGGGTCTCCGTTGCCCTGGGGCAGGTCGCCCAGCACCTGGTCGTAGGTGCGATTTTCCTTAATGATGTACAGGACGTGCTTGATGGGTGACGTCTGGCCGACACGGCTGGGAACAACGGCGGGCGGATTTGCGGGCGCGCGCGGCGTGGTGAGCATCTCGTCGCGATAGGGGCAATTGGCATAGGCCTGTTGCGTCAGAGCGGTGAGGTTCTTGCGAACCGATGCCACCTCCACAACCTGAATGGCGCCTTTCTGCAGGCTCTTCACGGAACCTTTGCCCGGACCCTCATCCTTCAACGGGCTGTGCGGGCCACGCTCGTTCGAATAGGAATTCAAACCCTTGCTATTGCCGATGAACAGCAACGAATCATCATCGCTTAGCGAAAGCGCGCTGGGATACCACCCGGCCGGCACAAAGCCAAGCACCTCGCTTTCCTTCGCCAACGATACATTCACCACCGCGACGTTGTTGTTGTCGGCATTGGCCACAAACAGGGTCTTCCCGTCACGCGTCAACGCCAGTGCGTTTGGCGTGGAACCTTCCGGGGCATTGGCATACATGGACGTGCGGATGCGCTCCGTCACGGTAAGTGTCTGCGTATCGATGACCACTACCGTATTCGAGTTCGCGCAGGCCACGAACAGACGGCCGTCCGCGCCAAGGGCCATGTCATTCGGATTGTCATCCACCTTCACAGCCGCCCTTACCTGGTTGGTGGCGGTATCAATCACGCTAACGGAATCACTGGACCAGTTACTCACATACAGGGTGTCGCCCTTGGGGGAGATCCGCACCTGGTAGGGCGTCACCTCCACGGGAATCTTGTGCAGCACCTTGCGTGTGGCTGTGTCGAACACCGCCACATAACCAGGCGCATTCGACGAGCCGCGATGGGCCGCATACAGCAACGGCTTGGTGGGGTGATGCCGGACCCCCGCCCAGAAAGTCTTTCGCGGTTCCTCGTCTCCTTCCAGCACGGCCACTGGCTGCTCACTCAGCTTGCCATCGGCGTACCGGAATTCGTACACCACAGCCCGCCCTGGCTGAAGACGTGACGTGCTGTTTCCGCCCGAAACGTACAACCGATCCCCTTGCGGGTTCCAGGACAGCCCCAAAAACGCTGATCGCAACGGCACCCGCTGCAACGCCTCCCGGGTACGGGTATCCACCACCACCAATCCATGGGGATTGAATCCGCCATGCAGAGCCACCACCACGCGCCCATCGGGCGAGGTTACCTCATTGAGAATCAGGTCCTCTGTGGGGACCATGCTGCCCTGGGGCGTAATGCGCCAGCCGTTGGGCAGGTAATAACCATCCGCGGTGGCTTGAGGCTTGGTGGGGGTTGCCGTTTGCGCCATGGCCGCCGGTACACTACCCGCCAAGGTGGAAATCAGAAATAGAAGAACTGCCCAAAAGATCTGTCGCATGCAATTGTTTACCCGGTCTGGACTCAAATTCCGCCCGGCTGGCGGAGGACCAGCAGGCCAAAAAGAGAATATCAGAGCGGAATCACAGATTCATGACAAACTCGGAAGGATTCACCGGCTTCCGCGCGCGGGCTACTTGCGGGCAAGCGCCTCGCGGGCCTGCCAGGCGCGCCGAGCCGCGAGTTCCGGAGTGGCGGCCAGTGCCGTCAGGTGGCCCATCTTGCGGCCCACCCGCGGCTCGCTTTTCCCGTACAGGTGGATCTTTACGTCCGGAAAATGGGCAGCCGCCTGCCAGTGCGGTTCCCCGTGTTCCCACAGGTCGCCCAGCAGATTCACCATCGCCGCTGGACGCAGTTGTTCCGTGGAGCCCAGGGGCAATCCACAGACGGCGCGGAGTTGCTGCTCAAACTGGCTGGTGATATTCGCGTCGAAGGTGAAGTGGCCGGAGTTGTGGGTGCGCGGCGCCAGTTCGTTCACCAGTACCGTGCCGTCCTGCTGCAGAAAGAGTTCCACGCAAAGGACGCCCACCACGTCCAGTGCTTCCAGGATTCCTTCGGTAATCCGCATCGCTTCGCGGGCAACGGCGTCCGGAACCGAAGCAGGGGCAATGGTGAGATCCAGGATGTGGTTGCGATGGCGGTTCTCCACCACGCCGTAGGTCACCACCTGCCCGCTGAGACCGCGGGCGGCCACCACGCTGAGTTCGCGCTCGAAGGGAACAAAGGCTTCCAGCACCGCCGGAACGCCTTCGTAGGCGGGCCAGATGTCGTCCATCTGCAGTTCGGAGTCAATGCGCGCCTGTCCCTTGCCGTCGTAGCCGAAGCCAGCGGTCTTCAGGATGCCGCGCCCTCCGCAGGCCTGCAGTGCCGCAGCCAGTTCCTGTCGGGAGTTCACCGGATGGAAAGGCGTCACCGGAAAGCCGTGGCCGGAAAGAAAGGTCTTCTCGCGCAGCCGGTTCTGGGTGACATGCAGCACGTTGCCCGCCGGACGGACCGGCACGAAGGCAGCCGCCGCATCGGTGGCGGCGGAGGGTACGTTCTCAAACTCGAAAGTGAGCACCTGCACGCGGCGGGCGAAGGCGCGGATGGCGTCCAGATCGTCGTAGGCGGCCACCACTTCCTCATCCGCCACCTGGCCGGTGGGGGTATCCTGCTCCGGTGAGAGCGTAGCCACGCGATAGCCCATGCGGCGGGCGGCGATGGTGAACATGCGTCCGAGTTGGCCGCTGCCCAGCACGCCGATGGTCGCGCCCGGCAGGATTGTCCCGCCAGACAGAATCGCGGCGCCGGACGGAATCGCGCTCACGTGGCGTCCTCCACCAGAAGGTCGTTGTCCAGGACGGATTGGGTTTGCTGCTGGCGAAAGCGGTGCAGTTGCTCCCGCAGTTCCGGGCGCGTGGTAGCCAGAATCGAGACGGCCAGCAATCCGGCATTGCGCGCTCCAGCCTTGCCGATAGCCAGGGTAGCCACGGGAATGCCGCCCGGCATCTGGACAATGGACAGCAGGGAATCCAGGCCCTGCAGCGCCGCGCTCTGGACAGGAACGCCCAACACCGGCAGCACGGATTGCGCAGCCACCATTCCGGGCAGATGGGCGGCTCCACCCGCGCCGGCGATGATTACCGCAATGCCGCGCTGCTCGGCGGTGGCGGCGAACTCGGCCATGCGTTGTGGCGTGCGATGGGCGGAAACCACACGGCACTCATGCGCAACGCCGAATTCTTCCAGCACCTCGTGCGCGTGCCGCATGGTCTCCCAATCGGAACGGCTGCCCATGATCACCGCCACCAGCGGCCCGGGGGCATCTTGCCTGGACATCGGCCCGATCCTTTCTAAAAAGCCCGGAGCGGGGGTCCGCTCCGGGCTCTTGGTTTGAACACATGAAGGCTGGTCGCGGCTATTCGCCCTGGCCCAGAGAGTAGCCCTTCTCGCCATCGAAGGTGCAGAGGTTTTCGGTCTTGATGAAATCCAGACCCGCGTCCATCACCCGCTGCAGCAGGTTGATGATCTGGGTATGGGTGATGGGGCCGCCGTTCTCATTCAGGAAGCGGCAACGCCAGTGGTCTGTGCAGAAGGTTTCGGGGAAGCCGTCGGGGTACACCTTCACGCCACGATTACTGATCATACGCAGCTTCATGCCGTCGCCGTTGGCCTTGGCTTCCAGCAGCGTACCCAGTTCGTCGGCGGTGCAATCGCCCTTGTAGACGAACACGTCCACGCCGATGGTTTCCTTCACGGGGGTGGGCAAGTGCTTCAGGGGAACCAGCTTCATGGCGCCGCCCGAACCGGCGTAGGTCACCGGCTTCAGGTTCAGCGGCTTCTGCCCCAACCGGTCGACAATCGCCTGGGCGAATTCCTTGGTTCCCACGGCCTGGGTGCTGACGCCTTCGGCAAAAATGTCGTAGGTATGGACGCCGTCCTCGATGGTCTTCAGCCACGCGTTGTGGACGCGCTCAGCCACTTCCGCCTGGCCCAGATGCACCAGCATCAGGATGGCGCCGTGCAACAACCCGGAGGGGTTCGCCACGTTCTGTCCCGCGCGCCGGGGAGCTGAGCCGTGAATCGCCTCAAACATTGCGCAGCCCTCGCCAATGTTGGCGCTGCCGCCCAGGCCCACTGAGCCTGTGATCTGCGCCGCCACGTCGGAAAGGATGTCGCCGTACAGGTTCGGCATCACAATCACGTCGAACAGCTCAGGGGAATCGGCCAGCTTGGCGGCGCCAATGTCGACGATCCAGTGTTCCTTTTCCAGCTCAGGGTATTCCTCGCCCAACTCGTCGAAGACCTTGTGGAACAGGCCATCGGTGAGCTTCATGATGTTGTCCTTGCTGAAGCAGGTGACCTTTTTGCGATTGTTGGCGCGGGCGTACTCAAAGGCGTAGCGGACGATTTTCTCGGTGCCCGGACGGGTGATGAGCTTCAGGCACTGGTACACGTCCGGAGTCTGCCGGTGCTCAATGCCGGCATAGAGATCTTCCTCGTTTTCACGCACAATGACGACATCCATCACCGGATGTTTGGTCTTGATGTACGGGTGATAGGACGCGCAGGGGCGCACGTTGGCGAAGAGGCCAAGGGTCTTGCGGGTGGTGACGTTCAAGCTCTTGAAGCCGCCACCCTGGGGGGTGGTGATGGGCGCCTTCAGAAACACCTTGGTGCGTCGCAGGCTTTCCCAGGCCGAAGGCTCAATGCCCGCGGACAGACCGCGCGCGTATACCTTTTCGCCGATCTCGATGACTTCTTTTTCAATTTGGGCGCCCGCGCTCTCAATGATGTGCAGCGAGGCTTCCATGATTTCGGGGCCAATGCCGTCCCCGTAGGCAACCGTGATGGGAGTCTTGTTAGCCATAGAATCTTCAATGGTACGAATGATTTCCCTGTTGCCGCAACCCGCTTGCATTGCCGCAACCCGCTTGCGGCGTGGCCGGGAACGCACTCCACAGCGCGTGCAACCGCTACAGTTTCGCGTCTTCCAACACCTGGTAGAGTTCCCGCTTGGACAGGCCCCGCTCGCGGGCCACCTGCTTGATGGCATCCATGCGGCTGAGGCCGGTGGAGATGGCCTGGACAACCGCTTCGGCGGCGGGGATGCTGCCGGCGCTCTCCGTTGGCGCTTCGGGACGCGACAGCACCAGAGTGAACTCGCCGCGAATGGATTCGCGCGCTGTGAGCTGCCGGGCGACATCTCCCGCGCTGCCGCGCAGCCACTCCTCGTGCAGCTTGGTTAGCTCGCGGGCCGCGCACACCAGCCGCGCGGGCATGGCAGCTTGGATCGCCTCCAGCGTTTCGACAACCCGGTGCGGGGCCTCGTAGAAAACCAACGCCGCGTCCAGGCACTGCAACTCCGTCAGTATCCGTTCCCGTTGGGCGCGTTTGGCGGGCAGGAAGCCGCCAAAGTAAAAGCTGCTGCAACCGATACCGCTTCCGGCAATCGCGGTCAGGACGGCCGACGCGCCCGGCGCCACTTGCAAGGAAACACCGGCGTCGATCGCCGCGCGCACCAGCCGGTAGCCCGGGTCAGATAGCAGTGGCGTGCCGGCATCGGTCACCAGCGCGACGCGCGCGCCCGCCACAATCGCCGCTACCAGTTCCTGTGCCCGCTCCGCTTCGTTGTGTTCGTGATAGCTCACCATCCGCGTGGTGATCCCCAGGTGTTCCAACAGCTTGCGGGTATGGCGCGTATCTTCGCAGGCGATGATGGAGGACTCACGCAGCAGCCGTATCGCGCGCAGCGTGATGTCCTCCAGATTGCCAATGGGTGTGGACACGATGGCCAGTTGTCCGCTCAAGCCGCCCTCCTGTTCACACCTCTTAGAGTAGCGGTTTGGTGTCAGCGCAGGAGCGAGAACACCGTCCTGCCCTCTTCGGCGACATAGTCCACCTGCACCTGCCTGCCCGCGGGCGTGTGGCGCTGGATCACCAGTGTCGCCAGCGGCTGCAGCACATGACGTTGAATCACCCGCTTCAGCTCGCGCGCCCCGGAGTCCGGGCTGCAGCCGCAATCCAGCAGGAAGTTGCGGCAGCGATCCGTGTAGACAAGGGAAAAGGTCTCCATGCCCATTCGCAGGTCGATGTGCTCCTGCATCTTGTCCAGCAGTTGGTCCAGGATGGCATCCAGCGTCTCCCGGTCCAGCGCCCGGTAGGTTAGGAAGGAATCCACTCGATTCATGAACTCCGGACTGAACTGTTTACGCACGGCGAACATGGCGGCCTCATGCGTCTTGGCATGGTGCGCCTGCTCCTCCGCCGCATCGCCCTTCCTCCGCTGGCTGCCCTGCAGAAAACCCATGTGCTGCCGGGAGATCTGCGCCATTTCTTTCGCCCCCAGGTTGGACGACAGGAACACGATCGAGTTTTCAAAGCTCACCGGATTGTTGTCGCCCGTACGCAGGAAGCCCTTGTCGAGAATCCCCAGCAGGATCCGCGCCATGGAAGGCGCTGCCTTCTCAATCTCGTCAAACAGCACGACAGACAAGCGGGAGTACTCGCTGGTGACGCCATCCAGTCGCTGTTGGGAGAGTACGGCCTGGGTTTCGCGATGACCCAGGTAGCCCGGAGGCGCCCCCACCAGCTTGGCCACTTCGTGATCCATCTGATACTCACCGCAATCCACCCGCAGCAGGTGCCGGTCACTGCCATGCAGGGCTTCTGCCACCACCTCCGCGGTTCGCGTCTTGCCCGTGCCGGTAGGCCCCAGCAGCATGAAAATGCCCGCGGGGCGTCCCACGGGGTTTAGTTTGGCCTGGAACATGTCCAGGTACGGAGCCACGGCCTCCAGCACGTGGTCCTGTCCCAACAGCCGACCGCGCAAATATTCGGCAATGCTGGCAGCCGGATGGTGGGTGGAGACCCGCCTTGTCTTGACAGGCAATGTTTGTAATTTCGCCATCGCGTCCCTCGCTTCACAGGGATTGTAGGGACGCAATTCCGCATTTCGGACAGAAAAAGCAGAAACCAGAGGCTCTCGCCAGGCGCCGATACTGAAAAAGTGGCGCGCTAACTACCCTGAAATGAGGCAATTCGCTCGCGAATGCGCACCGCCGCGCGCCCATCCCCGTAAATCGTGTGACGGCCCTCAGGGAATGCCGTAGTTCCGCGGGAAAACAGGGCGTTCCGGCAGGCTTGCAGGATCACCTGCGGCTGGAAGCCCACCAGTTGGGCTGCGCCTGCCTGCACGCCCTCCCGCCGCTCGGTATGGGTGCGTACCACCACCAGGGGCACACCCAGATACGGTGCTTCCTCCTGGATGCCCCCGGAATCGGTAAGCACCAGATGGGCGCTTGCCAACAGCGCGATGAAGGATACGTAGTCCAACGGCGCAATGAGATGCAGGTGGGGATGCGGTTGCAACAGGGCAGCCACGCGCGCGCCGGCTTCCGGGTTGGGATGCAAAGGCACGATAAGCTCCACCTC
>JALOKO010000561.1 GCA_025456495.1 Bryobacterales bacterium
GGCCAGACCCTTGCTCACCTTCACATCGACACTGATGTCGTAGAGGTTGGCGAAGCGCCGGTTTCCATTGCTGGGGCGCCCCACGTAGCCAAAGCTCCAGGGCTGGAACACACCGCCGCCCAGGAACCACAGATCGTTGCGCGAACTCAGATTCAGGATGTGGGCTTCGCTGCTGATACCCACCCGCGCGTGAGGCCGCAGCACCAGACTGGCCATGATGTCTTCGCTGTTTACCCAGTCAAAAAAGGGAAAACGGGCGTAGGGGCGCGGCGTCGGCAAGAGTTGGAAAAAGGTGGAATGCCGCCCGTCATTCGGGTCGTCATCGCCAGTGGAGCGGAAATACCCGCCGCGAATCCACGGCTTGAGAGCAGGCAAAGCCTTCGGCTGCCATCCTGCTTCGAGGCTGATGGCGCCCGCCAAGTGGGACTGTGTGCCCCACGACCCCGTTTGGCCAAGACCCCATACCAGGAAGTCCACCGTACCTCCGCTGGTTTCCCGCGCATGCAGCAGATGCCCGCCGTAAGTGCCAATCTGAATGCGCTCGCGGTCCAGCGTGCGCACAGCCAGGGGACGGTTGTCTGTCTTCAGCACATCGCGCCAATCGGTGTAGTACATGCTGAGGATGCGAATCTCCGTTGCTTTCGTCGCATTCCCGAACTGCTTCGTGTAGGCGCCATAGCCAAAGGCCACCTGGTTCCAGCCCCAACCATCCACCTGGAAGACGCCCCGGGTAGGCGTGGCTCCGATTGCAGTGATATTCGATGTCGGCGTGTCGTAGGTATAGTAGGCGCCGTCAAAGCTTCGTCCCACGTGTGTCCAGGCGAATGACCCCAGGATGCGTTGGAGGATGCGCGTGCGCTTCACCCCAGCCAGCGTGGCATTCTTGGGCATCATTTCCGTGCCGTCGATAAAGTCAAAGCGCCCCAACCGGATCGCGTGCCGTTGGCTCTTCCCCAGATGGTGCAAATGCAGATTCGCCTGTTTGACAAACAGTAGGCCCACATTGCGCCGACGCCCGTTTGCCGCAAAGTAGGCGGCGCCCAGACCCAACTGCCCGCGCGCCCCAGGCTGTTGCGCGTCCTCCGGAAGCCCCAGCAACGTGGGAGCCGCGAGTTCCACCATCCAGCCGACATGCTTGTTCGTCTGGCGGAAGTTCAGCTTCAGGATGTTTCCGGAAAAGGCGTAACGGCTCTCCTCGCCGGCGCCGAACCAATCCCACATTTCCAACCGCGTGCGCATGCTGCCATGGATCTCAACCGGAGTCGGCTTCGCCGCTTCCGTTGCTGGCTTCGCGCCTTCCGTTGCTGGCTTCGCCGCTTCTGAAGCGGGCGCGGCAGCGGCCCCAGGCGAGGCAGCCGGGGCTTGAGGAGCCGCCTGCACCGCCGCCAATGCGGCCGCAAGCGACGTCGCCGCGCCAGGTCCACCCACTGCAACGGACGGCGCCGCCAACAGTAGCATGCCGGTTAGCGACGCGGCGAGAGCGCTGGCCCTCCGTTTCCACTGGCAACGCGGGCTCATTTTGGGTTGATGAACAAGAAATTGCTCGGGCATGACAAAATCCATTTCCTCAAAATGCCGGGGGACCTGCTCCAGAGCATATCCCCACAGGACACTCCATGCGATCCCTGCAGCCAGCAAAGGCCACCGGATCTCACAAACGGAACCACAGGCGCTGGCAAACTGAAACCAGACCGATCTGTCCGAAACGATACTACCTCAACCCAGGCGCGCCTTGACTGTGACCAAAGTCACAGCAACACGGAACTTCTTCGCCATCGGCCAGGAAACAGCAAACGAACGACCTGCGTCTCAACCCGCGTTTTCTGCCGCTGGAAATCAACAGGATGCGCCAACGCCCTTCCCGGAAATCGCCAACGGTTAGCCCGCCAGCGCCGACAATCGCGCCACCGAATCCTGCAAGGCCACCGCCTGAGCATCCATTTCCTGGGAGGCGGCGGAGCCCTGCTCAGCTGCTGCGGCTGTCGTCTGGGCAACGCGCTCCAGTTCCAGCATCGATTGGCTCACCTGGGACAGCCCCTGCACCTGCTCCCGGCCCGCAGCGGACACCTGCTCCACCACATCGCGGATTTGTGCGGCCCCGCCGTATACCTGCAGGATCGACTGGGCCAGAGACTCCACCTTCGCCTTGCCATCCCGGGCGTTGCTCACCGAAAGCTCAATCAGTTGCGCCGTGTCCCGGGCCGCCTGCGCCGAACGCTGCGCGAGGTTGCGCACCTCGTCCGCCACCACCGCGAAGCCCTGTCCACTTTCGCCCGCGCGCGCTGCCTCTACGGCCGCGTTCAGCGCCAGGATGTTCGTCTGGAAGGCGATTTCGTCGATGACGCGGATGATCTTGGCAATCTCACCACTCTGCTTGTGGATGGACTGGATGGCGTCGATGCCGTCCTGCAACAGCCCCTTGGTTTGCTCCATCTGGTCGGCCGTCTTCCGCGCTGCATCCGTGGCGATTCCGGCATTACTGCTGTTCTGTTCAGCCATCGAATGGATTTCGCGATTGGCGGCGCTGATCTCCTCCAGCGTGGCGCTTTGCTCTGTAGCCGCCTGCGACAAGGACTCGCTGGACGCCGCAATCTGCCGCGCGGCATGCATCAGTTCCCGCGCGCTGGAATTCATCTCGGAAACCGTTGGTCGCAGCACCCGGTTAATCCACCGCGTGAGCAACCATCC
>JALOKO010000090.1 GCA_025456495.1 Bryobacterales bacterium
GCCTGCCCCGCGCGTGTCGGCGGGTCTGGATGGCGGCTTGGCATTGCCTGTGGCGCTGGCGTCGGTGGAGCGGAAGTTAGCTCTTCTGCGGGCTCTGCATCCGTTGGCGCTCACCCCCGAGGATGAATGGGAAGTGGATTGGAGCGGAGGGCCGCCGTTGCAACTGCGCGCCGTGGTGCGGGACGCGCAGCGCAAGCAGCAGTGGCTGGACGCTCTTGCCGGCCAGGCGGAGCTTGCAGCCACGGTGTATAGCTATGCCGAGGCCGTTTCGCTTGCCGGAACGGAAGCCACGCTATCGATGCAGGATCTCGCGCCCAGCTCAGGAACGATGCGCGGGGAAGGCCCTCTGCTGCTGGAAGAGTTGGCCGAGCGCTTCGGCGGAGGCGATACCGGTCGTACGCAGGCGCTGGCGCTGGGGGAGAGACTGCTGGAGCAAGTGATTGCGCTACGCTACCAGGCGGGGTGGCTTCGGCGGATCCGATTGGCCATCCCGGAACAGGACCGGGAAGGCTTGACACAAGCATCGCATAACTCCTTGTTGGCCCTGGAAGCAGAGGTGCGGAGTGACATTGCGGCACGGCATCGAGAAATCGGCAGGCAGGTGGAAGCGGTTCTGTGCCCGGAGGGCTGCGCGCTGGATCCGGCGGCAACCATGGCCGGGCAGAGCGCGTCCCCACGGGAAACCACCGATGGTGAGCCACTGGCAGCGAGCCTGGATGCGGAATCCACGTGGCTGAAGATCCTCTTCGTTGACCGCGCCTTCGCCGCCATGAGCGTGCCGGAAGGAACGCAGCTTGACTTGTCGCAAGCGACTCGCGCCTGGGCGCAGGCCCATCATCGGGCGACGGAGGCGGTCCACCGCATGGGCGATGCAGCAGCCGATAGACCAGAAGAGTTTGCCGCACAGCGTTAGTTGCGGGATGGCCGGGTGAACGATAATTCGGTTCCCGTGTCTGAAAAGCCGGGTCCGTGGCAGTCATACCTACAGAGGGTCTCTTGGGTTATGTCTCCACGTACGATATTTTTGCTCGCAATCACCGTCTTGGCCAGCCTTGCTGCCCATGCACAAAACGCCCAGATGACGGGTCGCATTACGGATCCCTCGGGGGCCGTGGTACCACAAGCCAACGTCAGCGTCATTGCCTCAGCCACCAGCGTCACGCGACGGGTGAGCAGCAACCAGGAAGGCTACTACACCGTTCCCCTGCTGCAGCCCGGGCGATATGAAGTGGTGGTGCAGAAGGAAGGCTTTAAGGCCATCAACCGCCAGGGAATCGAACTGTCCGTAGGTGAAATCGCCCGGCTGGACTTCATTCTTGAGCTGGGCAACACGTCGGAGGTGATTGAGGTGACGGGCGCCGCGCCCTTGCTGGAAACTGAGAGCACTACGATGGGCCAGGTGGTGGATGGCAGGCAGGTGGTGAATCTGCCGCTATTGGGCCGCAATCCGTACGCGTTGGCAGCATTGGTGCCGGGCGTGCGCGCCAGCCTGGGCGTGAACCAGTTACCGGTAGACCAGATCAGCACGGCGTCCGCCTCCATCAACGGGCTGCGCGCGAACCAGAATGAGTACCTGCTGGATGGCGCCCCAAATACGGCGCCCGCGCAGAACCAGCCGGTAGTGCATGCCAATCCGGATATGGTGCAGGAATTCAAGGTGGAGACAAACGCCTACAGTGCCGAGTATGGACGCGCGGCGGGTGGCATCTACAACGTGGTCACCAAGGGCGGCACCAATGAAGTGCATGGCACTGCGTATGAGTTCTTCCGCGACACCAGCCTGAACGCCAACGACTTCTTCGCCAACCGCGCCGGGCGCGAACGCGCGCCGTTCCGCTTCAACCAGTTTGGCGGAACTGTTGGCGGGCCGGTATTCATTCCGAAGTTCTACGATGGCCGCAACCGAACCTTCTTCTTCGCCAGCGTGGAACTGGTGCGCTTCTCGCAGGGGGTTGCGTTCACCGGCACGATGCCGACTGAGCTACAGAAGGCAGGGAACTTTTCGGAGACCCGCAATGCGGCGGGAGCGCAGACGCTGGTGTACGATCCGGGGTCCATCACGCCGTTCCCGGGCGGGGGCTTCCGGCGCACGCCCTTCGCCAACAACATCGTGCCGCAGGGCCGGTTTAATCCAGTGGGCGCCAACATCGCGTCCTTCATCCCGGACCCCAATACGCAGGGCACTGGCTTCACGAATGTGAACAACTATGCGCGTACGGATTCCAACACCATCGACAAAAACACGTACAGCGTGCGCATGGATCACAACTTCAACGAGAACAACAAGATCATGGGGCGCTATTCCTATGACGACACACCCTGGCTGCGCGCGCCTACCTATGGGCCTGGCAACCCCGCATCGCCGGGGGCTGCGCCGCAGGTCTTCACCCGGCGGAACGTCAGCTTGGAGTACAACAAGATTCTGTCGCCCACGTTCCTGTCGCAGTCGCGGGTATCCTACGCGCGGCTGTCGAATTTCCGCGAGCCCTATGCGCCTGACTTCCAGTGGGAAACGCTGGGGATGCCCGCCGGCATTACAGCAGCGAACGGCACCCGCGGCGGATTCCCCTCAGTGAACATCACCGGCTTCAGCCGCACCGCCTCTGTACCAAACGTTTCGATTGGTGGCTTCCTGGGCTCGCAGAGCTTCATCGCTTTCGGGATGGACCAATACGCCGCTCAGCAGAACTTCACCAAGACGTTGTCGAAGCACACCCTTAAGTTCGGAGGCGAGTACCGCGTCATGCGCTTCGCCACGACACAGGTTGGCGACCAGGCGGCGGTCTTCAACTTCACACCGAACTTCAGCCAGGGGCCGAACCCGGCAAACCCGGCGGGCAACACCGGCGTGGCACTGGCGAATCTGTTGTTGGGTTTGCCCGGCAATGCGACGGTGACGCCGTCACCGTCTTTGGCACTGCAGAACCTTTACTACGGCACCTACATTCAGGATGCCTGGAAGGTCACGCCGAAGCTAACCGTGAACATGGGAATGCGCTGGGAGATGGAACTCCCCCGCACTGACCGCTTCAACCAACTGACGAACTTTGATTTCGGGGCCACGCCTCCGTTGAACGTGCCTAACCTCAACGTGCGTGGCGCCCTGGCCTTTGTTGGCGTGGGAGGCGTCTCCCGCTATCAGACACAATTGGACACGAACAACTTCTCGCCCCGGCTGGGCATCGCCTATCAGTTGAGCGACCGCGTCGTGATCCGGACTGGCGCGGGCTTGTTCTACGCGTCCACTACGGGCATTGGCGGCGCGCCAGACGCGCATGGCATCAGCGGCTTCCAAACCAGTACGGGCATGGTGACCTCACTGGATGGGGTTACGCCGTTCGATACGATTTCAAACCCTTTCCCGCAAGGCTTCCTGCAGGCAACGGGATCCTCACTGGGCGCAGGCACCTTGCTTGGCCAGAACGTAAACTTCTTCAACCGGGATAACCTCACCCCCTATTCCGCCCAGTGGAACTTCAACATCCAGACGCAGTTGCCTGGGAAGTTCCTGTTGGAAACCGGCTACGTGGGAACGAGGGGTTTGCGGATGGCGGCAAACCAGAATCTGAATCAGCTCCCCGACCAGGTGCTGGCCTTGGGTGACGAGTTGCGTCGCACCGTGCCAAACCCGTTTCGCGGACAAATCCTTGAGGGAGGCCTGGCCCAGAACAACGTCAGCGTCGCTCAATTGCTGCGGCCCTACCCGCATTTCCAAGGGGTAACTGACAACAACCGCACCTACGCAAATTCCAACTACCATGCACTGCAGGTGCGCCTGGAGCGGCGCTTCGCCCAGGGGCTTACGTTCCTGACCTCCTATGCCTTTTCGAAGACCATGGACCTGTTCACCGGACCCTTCAGCGGTGAGGCTCTCAGCGCGGGCGGCATCCAGAACTGGAACAACCTGGCAGCGGATTGGGGTGTTTCCTTCCAGGACCAGACGCACCGCTTGCTCATCAACAGCGTCTTTGAGCTGCCCTTCTTCAAGCAGCAACGCGGCTTCCATGGCAAGGTGCTGGGCGGCTGGGAACTGGGCGGCGTCTTCAGCGCATTCAGCGGCAGCCCGCTGGGCGTCACCAGCGTGGCAAACAACACGTTCTCGCAATGGGGCGGACAGCGCCCGAACTGGAACGGCACGAATCCCACGGTGGACAACCCCACCGTGGAACGCTGGCTGACTCCCGAGGTCTTCAGTATTCCCCCCGGCTATACCTTTGGCAATGCGCCGCGCACCTTCGGCGGCGCGCGCTCTGACACCACCGCGCAGATTGACCTGACGTTGAACAAGAATACCCGCATTGGGGAGAAGTACACCGTGCAGTTCCGTACGGAGTTCTTCAACCTCACCAATACGCCGGTATTCAATGCGCCGAATGTGAACTTCGGCAACCCGCAGTTTGGCGTGGTGGATTCGCAGCAGAACCAGCCGCGCATTATCCAGTTCGCGGTGAAGTTTTTGTTCTAGGATGCCTTTGCGACAGGCTGCGTACACCGCCCTCTAGCGGCGCGCGGGGTCCCGTTGACGGACCTCGCGCGCCTTTTCCTGAAAGGATCCGTTCCCATGGACCGTCGCCAATTTCTGCAGACTTCCGCCAGCGTTTCCGCCGCAAGCGCGGTGGGCACGCTGGCCCAGGCCCAAGCGCCGCAGACCCGGGACACACCCGGTGATCGCCGTCCGAACCTGATCTGGCTGTTTTCTGACCAGCACCGCAGCCAGGCCATGGGCTGCACCGGCGACCCGAATGCCTACACGCCCACCATCGACACCTGCGCGGTGTTCGGCTCCCACTTCGTCAACGCCGTTTCGGGATTCCCGCTCTGCTGCCCCTTCCGCGGCAGTGTGCTCACCAGCCGCTATCCTCACAAGTGCGTGCCGGGCCACGAATATCCCTTGCCCGACGGCCAGCCGACGCTCGCACAGCCCTTTCAGCAGGCGGGCTATCACACAGCCTACATCGGCAAGTGGCATCTGGCAGGCTATAAGGAACGCAATGGCCGGGCGGCGATGCACATTACAGACCCCAACAAGCGTGGCGGCTTCGACCACTGGGTGGGCTATGAGAACAACAACAGCCAGTGGGATAGCTGGGTTCACGGTGGAGAAGGCAAGGACGCGTTCCATTACCGCTTGCCGGGCTATGAAACCGACGAACTCACGAACCTGCTCATCCGCTATATCCGTGACCGTTCGGAGGCGCGAAAGAATGGCGACGACAAGCCCTTCTTCGCCATCCTCTCCGTACAACCGCCACACGACCCCTACGTGGCGCCGGAAGAGTACATGCAACGCTACACGCCGGCGAAGATCGAACTGCGAGCCAACGTACCGCGGGGCGGCCGCGCCGAAGAGATTGCACGTCGCGACCTGGCAGGCTATTACGCCATGATCGCCAACTGGGACCACAACATCGCACGCGTGCAAAAGGCGCTACAAGACGTGGAAATGGCGTTCAACACGCACCTCATCATCATGAGCGATCACGGCGACATGCACGGCTCGCACGGCGAGTTTCGCAAGACATCGCCCTGGGAAGAAAGCATCCGCGTGCCGTTCATCATCACGGGCGCGCAACATCGCTACGATGGCTACCTGAACAATCGCCCCACGGCGCCGCTGAACTATGTGGATATCGCACCCACTTCGCTCGGGCTTTGCGGAATCGAAAAGCCCGATTGGATGGAGGGCCACGATTACTCGCACTACCGGTTACAGAGCCGTCAGGCGGCCAGGAAAGCGGAACCGGAGTCCGCGTTCCTGCAGTGCGTCATCCCCACGGGCCACGGCAACAGCATCAACAAGCCCTGGCGCGGTCTGGTAACCAAGGATGGCTGGAAGATCGCCTGCTTCGAGGGGCTGGTGTGGCAGATGTTCAATCTGAACGAGGACCCCTACGAACTCACCAACCTCGCCCACAACAACACCGTCACGGCGGAACGCAGGAAGTTGCTGGGCCAGTTGCAACAGTGGGTAAGCGACACCGGAGACCGGTTCACGATACCGGAGCAATAGCAGGGACAAGTCGCGCCAACCACTTCGGAGCGGCCTCTGGCGATCCTCCCCGACGAGCGTTGCGCCATCAATGCGCCTTGCCTGGATCCCCCGCGATCATGATGTTGCTACCCGCGCGATCAAGGGTGGTGTAGTAGACGGTGGAGCCATCTGGTGTGATCGCCAATCCCCCGTCATAGGCGGCGGGAAAGCCGGGAAGTGGAATTGCCCGCACGGGCTTCAGGGTCGTCGGATCCACTTCGTACAAGGTTGCGGTCCCCCTCCCGGCAGGCAGGACGTGGTAGAGATGCGGGTCCCCCAGTTCCCAGTGGCCGATGAAGGCGTGAGGCGCTTCCAGCACTCGGGTGCCCTCCCGCGGCAATGGCCCGTCCAGGCGCAGGGAGTAGATGCCTGGCCCGTTCATGGTGCGCGCGTAGTAGAGCCGGGTTCCGTCGGCCGTGGCGTAACCATTGGTGCCCGTGCCGATGGTGATCTGCCGCGCCTCGCCGCCATGCACAGGAATGCGCCACAGTTCCTGGCTGCCACTTCGGTTGGACGACACGTACAGGAAGCCTCCGTCGGGGGACCACTGGGGTGAGGTCTCATGCACATCATCGCCGATGCTCACCCGCCGCGGCTCCCCACCGTCTATCGAAACCACATACACCGAAGAGTTCGCACCTTGGCTGGCGTTGAACGCAACCTGAGTCCCGTCCGGGGACACGGCGGCAGAGCCCACAATTCCGCCGTTCCATCGTGTGATGCGGCGGACCTTGCCGGACAGCAGGTCCTGCGCCCAGAGATCATCGGATCCGGAACGGTCACTGCGGAACACCAGTGTCTTCCCATCGGGCGAAAGGTCCGGGTCGCAATCTCGAGTGAGCGAGTCAGCGATCAGACGGGGCGCGGCGCCCTTGCGGGTGTCCAGTCCATACACGTTGCGATCCTCGTAGCTTTGGACGAAGGCCATTCGGTTTCCCTGACGGGCCACGGCAGGGGAATTGGCCATCATCGCGGGGGGCGTCAGTTGCGCGGGCTCCCCGCCGTCCAAGGGGAATCGCCATAACTGGCGACCTGTGCGTCGTCGGTCGCTGGAGACAATGAGGGCCCGCCCGGACTGGCTCCAGCACAAGCCGCCGATGCCACGGTTATCCTCAGTGATCCGCCGCAGGGATTGGCCATCGATGTCAGCCACGAACACATCTTCCACCCCTGGACGAATGGCGCGGCGAAAGGCCACCCGCTTGCCGTCTGGAGAGAAGGCGCCCTCGGAATCACCCAGGATGCCAGCCTCGGGTTGGATGAAGACAGACACCTTGCCGGTGGCGATGTCCACCAGTACGATGCGGTGCGGGCCGTCGGAGCCATCCCGTTCGCTAGAGAGGAGAGAACGGCCGTCCGGAGACCAGTCCAGACGTGGTCGGTCCCCTTTTCGCAAGGGCAGCCGCGCGACTTCCTGCTGCTCGCCGCCGGCCAGGGTGTGGATGACGATGGCGATTTCGGTCTCACTGGCGCGCAGGAAAGCGATCTGCGTGCCGTCCGGTGACCAGACGGGCCGCGATTCGGGCAAAGGATCACTGGTGACCCGGGCAGGCGCGTCGCCGTCCACGCGCTGCACGTAGATATCCAGGTTTTCGCCCGCTGGGCCTGACCAATCGAAAGCGATTGCGCCGCCAGAGGGCGCAAAGGCCGGGTGTTGCGGAAATCCGGGGAGATTCGTAAACGACCTGGCCCCGGCCAGCATCTGCTCTTCCGTGGGCAAGGCTTCTCTCCGAGGCACAATCAGGGCAACCAACAGCGCCAGCAGAACCAACACGCTAGCCACCAGCCAGAGGCCTCTCCTGGAAGATCCAATTAGGCGCCTGGGGGGGGCCGCGGAAACGGCGGGCTCAGCCACGGTTGCCGAAGATTCAAGACGTGAGGGTGGCATCGCGGGCGTCTGCTGTCCGGCCGGAGCAAGCGGCGAAGGTGCGGCAGTTTCCAGCACCGAGGCCAAGCCTCCCGCCTGAAAATCCGGCACGTAGGCGCCCTTCGGCAGCACGATCCGCACCGGCCCGGCAGGTCTCCCCTCGTAGTATTCCAGGATACGGGAGCGCAGCCGCCGCGCCTCAACCCGGACGATGGCGTCTTCCTTGGGGTCGTAGTCGACCGGCCGATCAAACACGGCGTGGCCGATGGTTGTTTCCTTTAGTTCGTGGGATCGGCCGTCCAGGCTCGCCTCGACCACGAAACGCAGGAAACGGCTCATCCGCGAACTGCGTGCGAAGTGCTCGCTGCGCAACATCGCTTCCATTTCGGCGCGAATCAGTGACGGGTCCATGCGTGGTAAGTGTGGAACGCGCTAGCCGCGTCCCGGTCGGGCTTCGTCCACGCGCTGCAACCCCTGGGTAACCTTCGGCGGGGAACGCGAACCCGAGGAACGGCTAAAGTGGCGATTTCTACTTGCTTCAAGAGTCTAACACACCTAGTTTCAAGCATTTCAAAGATGTAGCGCAAGCTCCCCATTTGGGTTAGATACCCCCTCGTAACCCGTATCACTCTCCTTGTGGTACTAAAACAAACCCTACTCTTCCGTAAAGGGCATTTTCCTGGGAACGCATGCGTTTTGCTGGAGGGGCCTAGTGTGATTGGAGGGTTAGCGATGCAAGAGCAAACGTGGGTTTCCCGCTGCGGCGGACGAATCATGTGGCTTGCCACATGGTTACTGGTTGCCAGCGCAACTTCCTGGTCGCAGGTAAGCTGGGTTGCGCCATCGGCCGCATCCTATGCGGATGCCATTCGCTTCAGTTCCGACGAGCAACGCCGCTTGTGCCGGGGCGTTGTAGACGGAAACACCTACCTGGGCGCCGAAGAGGACCAGATCTGCCAGGTAAACGTGAACGGCACGGCGATCAAGCTTCCGTCGTTTGAGTTTGCGGTAGGCCTGGCTCATTGGGAACTGGTCGCAAGTCAACTCAACATCCCCGTCGGGCTGATCGCGGGCCAGCAAGGCAGCAACCTGCTGTTTGCCTGCCGTGTGGCGGATGGGAACAGCTACGGGGTGGGCTGGGGGATCGAGATTGACAACGTCCGTACCTGTCACTACGTGTTCCGGGGGAACGCCAGATCCAGCAAAGACATGGATTACCTGTTCCCCATCGCGGCCGACGAAAGCGTCCAGGTCACCCTGGCCAATAACCAGTGCCTCACCATCACTCCTCCCGGGAACGAAGGGCCTGTCGCGACGCACTCCACGTGCAACCAAACCAACCGTCAGGTGTGGAACCTGCGGTTGCGCGGCGGCAGCAGCGCCTCACTGGCTTCCGCAGCATTCGATGGCTGTCTAGCCCCCAAGGGCGATGGTTCGCTCACATTGACGCCCTGTTCGGCTCCAGCCAGCAACCTGCGCGTGTCCTGGGTGAACGACACCGAACTTACCATCCGGGCCACGTCCACTGGCGAATTCCTGGAGATCAACAACGGATCGGTCGATCAGGACATCGCGCTGAAGGCATCCACCGGTCCCACTACTCCTTGGCGGAGGGCCACCATTCGCACGCTGGCCGATTCCGCCCGTCGCCTGAAGTTGCTCACCTACAACACGATGATGTTCGGTAAACTCGTTCAGCCCTTTGCGCAGAACGAACTGCGTATGACCTTCATTCTGGACGCGCTGCGCCGGGAAGCGGAACAGCCGGATGTCATCGTGCTGGCGGAGATCTTCGATGAATTCATGCGGCCCTTCCTTCGCGGCAGGCTTTCGGCGATGGGCTACCGGCATTGGGCGACGTCGCCCCTATCTCCCATCTCTTTTGTCCAGCCCAGTGGCATGTGGATTCAAAGCAAGTGGCCCATTGAGGAGTCCGCCCACATCCTGTTCTCTCAGTCCAGCGGCTCAGACTCCTTTAGCTTGAAGGGCGTGGTCTACGCCCGGATCAACAAGATGGGTCGCCGCTACCATGTCTTCGGAACGCACCTTCAGTCCGGTTTTGAGCAGTCCCCCGTACGGACGTCGCAACTGAACGAAATGGCCAACTTCGTGGCCGCAAGGACAACCCCGGGTTCCAATGAACCAATCATTCTGGCGGGGGACTTCAATATCGATATGGAGGGACAGACCGCGGACTACAACTTGATGCTCGCCCTTCTGAACGCCCAGTTCGTGTCGCCGCCGCGTCCGGTGGGAGTGCCCGCGAA
>JALOKO010000091.1 GCA_025456495.1 Bryobacterales bacterium
GCCGCCCGGTCCAACTTCTCGTAGGGGACTTGCAGCCGGTCAAACACCGCCAGGTTCGCCTCAGTATAGGCATCGTCAGGGCGCGCCAGCCACAGGAAGCCGGTCTTGACGAACAACGTGGGGTCCAGTTTTGCGTAGAGACCGTAGTAGAGGGAGAGCGATCGCTGGCTGAAGCGGGTATAGATTTCGCGGTCGCCATAACCAAAGCGGATGATGCGGGTTTCGCCTCCGCTGCTGGCCCGGTTATTGGCCGCCCCATGCTGGTCAAGCACGAGAACCCGATTTCCCTGTTCGTGAAGGTACCGCGCCAGCCATGTGCCAAACACCCCAGCGCCGATTATGGCGAAGTCGTACCGCACCCCCGTCTGCACAAACGCGGCGCTTGCATTGGATGCCATAAACTCTCTCCGATTCCATTGCGGCATTGGCTATGTCTCTCCCCGTCGGGCAAGCGCCTCGCCTGAACCATTCCAATCCATCGCCGGCTTATTCCCCTTTGGGCTGCTTCTGCCGCGGGAACAGCAGTGACCCCACGACTGCGACTCCCAGAATCGCTCCAATGATTCCCAGTGACCACCCGATAGGGAAATGTCCATCGAAGGCATAATCCAGCCAGGTCATCTTCAAACCTACAAAGATCAGGATCAAGGCCAGGCCATATTTCAGCAGATAGAATTTCTCCATCGCTCCAGCAAGCAGGAAATACAGCGCGCGCAGGCCGAGAATCGCAAAGATATTCGAGGTAAAGACAATCATCGGCTCTCGCGTCACCGCGAAGATCGCAGGCACGGAATCCACTGCGAACACCACATCAGTGGCCTCAAGAAACAGAACCGCGATAAACAAAGGCGTAGCATGCAACACCCCGCCCAGACGGACGAAAAACTTTTGGCCGTGAAACTCTGAAGTCACCGGCATATAACGACGGAAGAGACGAATCAGCGGATTCTTGTCAGGGTCAGGCGCGTGCTCCTCAGCAAACGCCATGCGGATGCCTGTAATGATGAGGAAGGCGCCAAAAACATAGATGATCCAGTGGAACTGTATCAATAGGGCGCCCAGCGAGATGAAGATTCCTCGGAAGATGATGGCGCCGAGAATCCCAAGAAAGAGCACTCGATGCTGGTACTGGGCGGGGATAGCGAAATAGCCCATCACCACCACAAACACGAAGATATTGTCTACGGAGAGCGATTCCTCAATGATATAGCCGGTGAGGAATTCCAGCGCAACTTGTTTGGCGGCTTTATCCGGGTCAAAGCCCGGAATGGCCATCAACCGCTCATTCTGGGGAAAGGACGACTGGGCGTAGAAATACAGTCCAATGTTGAAGGCAATGGCCAGCGAAACCCAAAAGACCACCCATAAGCCTGCCTCGCGCATGGAGACAGCGTGGGCCTTGCGGTGGAAGACCGTCAGGTCCAGCACCAAAAGGACCACCACAAACAGAATAAAGCCAGTAAGGAATGGCCAGTATTCGGCAATCGGGAAGAGGAATTCGTTCGCGGGCAGCACTCTCTCATCATAGGGCAGAGAGGGCCGCCCGCAGAAGAAGGGGACCCCAAAGGTTCGCGCACGCCCCGAACAAAGCTACGCGCGGTACTCGCCCGTCATGGCCATCCGCTCCAGCAGAGCGATGCGCTCAGCGGTTTCCGGGTGGGTGCGGAAGAGCCCCGCCAAGCCACCCACAAAGGGATTCACGATAAACAGGTGCGCGGTGGCGGGGTTTCCATGCTCCATCGGAACGCGCTTGGCATAGGACTCAATCTTGCGTAAAGCATTGGCCAACCCCATCGGGCTGCCGCTAATCTGGGCGCCGCGCGCATCGGCAATATATTCGCGGGAACGCGAGATGGCCATCTGGATGATGCCCGCCGCCACCGGGGCGATGACGATTCCAAGCAAAGCAGCAATGGGATTGGGCCCTTCGCGGTCGTCGTTGCCGCCGCGGAACAGCATGCCCCACATGGCCATCTGGCTGAGATAACTCAGGGCGCCAGCGATGGTTCCGGCAATGGTCATGATGAGGGTGTCGCGATTCTGAATGTGCGCCAGTTCGTGCGCGATCACACCGGCCAGTTCGTCCCTGTTCAGCATCTGCAGCAGCCCCGCGCTCACCGCCACGGCGCCCTTCTTGGGGCTGCGTCCAGTGGCGAAGGCATTCGGCGCCTGCTCGTCCAGGATGTAGACCTTGGGCATGGGCATATTGGCCTGCATGGCCAGTTGCCGGGTCATCTGGACCAGTTCCGGGGCTTCGCGTTCCGTGACTTCGCGACCGCCGTACATGGCCAGCACGATCTTGTCAGAAAACCAATAACTGCCAAAGTTCATCACCAGAGCCATGACGATTGCCATCATCAGCCCAGACTCGCCCGCGATGGCCTGACCCAGAAACAGGAGCAGCGCGGTCAACAACGCCAACAGCATCGCCGATTTCACGTGATTCATTGCCCGAAACACTCCTTAGCGCGGATCCATGCCCTCAGCGGCCCCAACCGCACGTGTCGCAAAACCAGGATCGCATTCGTACGACCTCGATTTCACTGGCACAGCCTGAATTTCACTGGCTCAGCCTCGATTTCACTGGCACAGCCTGAATGTCATCAACACCGAACGTGCATTGAGCGCTGTGAGGCCCACAGAGAGGGTACATTCCATGAGATGACTGAGAGCCGAGGGGCGTTTCACGCGCTGTGCCGTTCCTGAGCGGAACCTGCTTCCAGTTGAAAACGCCCGTCCCGCAGCAGCCGGTACCGTCGTCCCCTCCAATGAATGCGATTGCCGAAGAAACCGCCGATCCACAGCAGGAAACTAAGCAGGTCCTGTGCGGGAATGGCCGCCCATTCGCGCCAGCCGAAGCGCGCCCGGACGGTGGATCGCATTTCCTCAGCCTGCCATAGCCGCAGCGCCAGCACCGGCAGCAACACCGGCCAGGAGGCGGGGGCCACGGCAACCAGCACCAGGGCCAGGGCCAGCGGCCGCAGGAAGATCTCGCCGACGTAACCTGCTGGACGGCTGCGCCGGGTGGACCTTGCCCACCGCAAGCGATGCCCCAGGTTTGCCCGGAAGCTCTGGGCGCCAATGCGATGCTCAATGATCGCGCTGGACAGGATGACACCTAGCCCCAACTCGGCGGCACGATTCCCCAGAACGAAGTCCTCGGCCAGGAACTCCTGAAGATAGGCGAAGCCCCCAACAGCGGCAATGGCTTCACGCCGGGCGGCGATAGTTGGCCCCAATGCGAAACGAACCCCCTCCAGCATGCGCGCCGTCAGCACGCCGCCTAGGAATTCGGTATTCATATGCATCGCTTCCAGGAAGCTCCATGGACTTGGACCGGGAACCGCCCGGTACACGCAACTTGCCACCCCCAAACGCGGATCCTGGAACTCCTGGTTCACCACGTGCAGGAAGCCTGCATCGACGCGCACATCGCTATCCGCCATCACCAGTAGGGGATGGGCGGCGCGCTGCGACATCGTTTCCAGTGAGAATACCTTGGCGTTGGCGTAGGGCGGCTCACCGGTGGCGATCACCTGGCAAGGAACCTCGGGAAACTCGGCCCGCAGGCGGTCTACCATCGCCAGGGCCGGATCTTCCGCACTCCGCGCCGCGCAGAGGATTTCAAAGGCCGGACGCCCATCTCCACAAAGATACCGCTGGCCGAAGAAGCTGCGCAGGTTCGCTTCCAGGCCCTCATCCAGCCCATGCAGCGGCTTCAGCACGCTGATGGGTTGCCGGATCGCCGCTGGGCCTGATGTCGCTGGGCCTGATGTCGCTGGGCCTGGTTTCGCTGCTCGAAACCGCCGCGCCGCCAGGATGCTCATCAGGCAATACACGCAACTGCCCGCCACAAGCAGGGCGGGCAGCAGTACGGGCAGCAACTCCAGCAAGTAAGGAACCCCCGGTCCCCGTCGATGTTAGTCCGCGGTATCGTGAGCGGCAATCAGAGGCTGGATAGAGGCCACGAAATCGTCGAAGCTCTGCACACCCAGGTCCCCCCGCCGCCGGTGACGGACGCTCACGTTACCCGCCTCTTCTTCGCGATCCCCCACCACCAGCATGTAGGGAATCTTCTGCACCTGGGCCTCGCGGATCTTGAAGTTCACCTTCTCGTTGCGGTCGTCCACGGTCACGCGGATGCCCAGTTTCTTTAAGCGCTCACTCAGCCCATGGCTGTAGCCGATCTGCCGGTCAGTGATGGGCAGGATGGTTACCTGCACTGGCGCCAGCCACAGGGGGAAGGCGCCGGCATAGTGCTCCACCAGAATTCCGAAGAATCGCTCCACGGATCCAAACAGCGCGCGATGCACCATCAGTGGCTGATGGGCGCGCCCGTCCTCTCCGATGTACTCCAGTTCGAAGCGGCGGGCGAGTGTGAAGTCAAATTGCACGGTGGAAAGCTGCCACAGACGACCGATGGCGTCCACCAGTTTCATATCGATCTTGGGTCCGTAGAAAGCCGCCTCGTCCTCCATCACCTTAGCTTCCAAACCCACCCTTGCCACTGCATTGCGAAGGGCGCTTTCGGCGATCTCCCATTGCTCCGGCGTCCCGTCGTACTTGCCGCTCTTGCCGCCATCCCAGGTGGAAAGCTCGGCCTTGTACTGCGTGAACCCGAAGGCCTTCAGGGTGTCCATGGCGAACTCCAGGCAACTCACCACTTCCTGTTCCGCCTGCTGGGGGGTACAGAAGATGTGGGCGTCGTCCTGCGTGAAGCCGCGTACGCGCAACAGCCCGTGCATGGTGCCACTACGCTCATAGCGATACACCGTGCCCAGTTCACCCAACCGCACAGGCAACTCGCGATAGCTGTGCTGGCGATCCTTGTAGATGAGGATGTGGAAGGGGCAGTTCATGGGCTTCAGCTGGTATTCGGCGTCATCCAGCTCCATGCGCTTGAACATGTTCTCGCCGTAGAAATCGTAGTGGCCAGAGGTCTTCCAGAGGCCTGAGCGAGCTACGTGCGGCGTATACACCAGACTGTAGCCACGGGCCAGATACTGGTCGCGCATCCAGTTTTCCAGCAGCAGTCGCACGGTGCCGCCCTTGGGGTGAAAGAAGATCAGCCCAGGGCCGGCAGCCTCTTGAATACTGAACAGGTCCAGTTCCTTACCCAGCTTGCGGTGGTCTCGACGCTTGGCTTCTTCCAGCCGCTCCAGATGCGCGCGCAGTTCCTTGGGCTTAAAAAAGGCCGTGCCATAGATGCGCTGCAGCACCTTATTTTTCTCGTCGCCCTTCCAGTAGGCGCCGGCAATCGATAGCAACTTGAAGGCCTTGATATGCGAGGTATTCGGCAAATGCGGTCCGCGGCAGAAATCGCTGAACCCGGGCCCCAGCGTGTACTCGCTCACCCGTTCCCCGCCCCGGTCCTCCACCAGTTCGCACTTCATCCAGTCGCCCTGTTTCTGGTAACGCTGCAAGGCCTCTTCCTTGAGAGCCAAGGTGCGCACGAAGGGTACGTTCCGGGCCTGGATCTCAGCCATGCGCGCTTCAATCTTTTCCAGGTCTTCGGGCGTGAAAGGCTGCGGACGATCAAAGTCGTAATAGAAGCCATTCTCGATGGGCGGGCCAATACCCAGCTTGGTTTCCGGGTAGAGTTCCAACACCGCCGCCGCCAGCAGGTGCGCCGTGGAGTGGCGATAGACCTCCAGCGCCTCCTCATCGTTCGGGGTCAGGATGCGGATGCTGGCGTCCTCGTTGAGAGGCTCAGTGAGGTCAGTGAGTTTGCCGTTGACCACCGCCACCAGGGCGATTTCAGCAAGTCGTTCACTAATCGATCTGGCAATTTCCAGGGGCGTTGCCCCGGATGCTACGTTTTGGGTACTCCCATCCGGTAGCGTAATGGTAAGCTGGCTCATAGGACGAAGGTTCACTTCAGGTTAGCATACGGGTTTTCGACATCCGACCGCCCGCGATTAGCAGTTCCCGGCCTCGGACCACCGCCATCCCGCGCCTTTGCGCAGGGGGCTTCACTCCGTTAGTAAGGGAGACTATGGCATCCACCACCAGTCCTGCAGGGTTCAATGAAACTCCGCTGGTCACCAGAGCGCGCGCTGGCGACCTAAGCGCCTTCACCCAACTTGTCGAAAAGTACGAAGGCAAGATCTTTCGTCTGGCCCGACACATCACCAACAGCCAGGAAGATGCCGAGGATGTGCTGCAGGAAACCTTCCTGAAGGCCTACGAGCACCTTGGCGAATTCCAGGGCAATTCCAAGTTCTATACATGGATTGTGCGTATTGCGGTGAACGAGAGCCTGATGAAGCTCCGTAAGCGCAAGAGCGACCGGTCCGTGAGCCTGGACGAACAAATCGACACCGGCGAGGATGTGATCGCCCGGGAAATTGCCGTTTGGGAGGACAATCCCGAGGACAAGTATTCCCAAACGGAGTTGCGCGAGATCCTGGACCAGGCCGTAAAGAGCCTGCCCCCAATCTTCCGAAGCGTTTTTGTTCTCAGGGACATCGAAGAATTGAGCTCCGAGGAGACCGCGGAGATTTTGGGACTCACCGTCCCGGCAGTGAAGAGCCGCCTATTGCGTGCACGGCTGAAGCTGCGCGAGAAGTTGACGCGCTATTTCAAACGCAAAGGGGACGATATCTTTGATTACCTGTAAGCGTTTCCTGGAAGAACTCGAAGCCTACCTGGACGAGCAGACCACACCGGAGTTGCGCTCTGAGCTAGAGCAGCACCTGGCGGAGTGCCCCAACTGTTGGGTGATTACAGACACCACGAAAAAGACGATCCGGGTGTATCGCGGCATGGATCCTTACCCCATCCCCGGTGAATTGCACAACAAACTGCTGAGCGCCCTCACGCGGGTGGCCCATCGCCAGAACCCCGCCGTGGGGGAAGTGCTGGCGACGCGGGAAGAGCTGGAAACGAAGTAGGCAAAGCCTGTCTTTGCGCACCCGGGAAATAGAGGGTCCGTTCGAGTGACTGCACGCCAACGGGCGCCACACGAGGCCTACTTGTGTTCCCCTCTTCTTCAGGGGCTGTCCCCCGTTCGTGGAAGCTCCGCAGCGGACAGACCGCATGGGTGCAATCAACGGCAATCACCTCACCTGCAATCGCTGCACCCCAGCCGATTCCGCCGCGGATGGTCACTTGCCGCAGTGCGGCCCGCTTGGAGAGGCATGGAGGCGATTCCCGCGGAGGCTGTAGCCTCGACTTCGCATGCGTTCCCCTTCCGCCTTCGGACGCCGTCCGTCGCGGGCAAGCATCCAAAAGCGCCGTGATCCCCAAGGGTGATTGGAATATGCCGCGAAGCGATCGGCCCAGCATAGCCCAGCCTGGCAGGACACAGCCCGATGCCCTTCCAAGCCTAGCCAGCTTTTTTGCCGCCCCCGGGGAACTTTCCGGTCTGGGTGGGGTCAATAGAGACTGAAGATCGTGACCGGGCGAACAGCCCGCCGCCGGCAAACTCCCCCGTTCCGGCGGTCTGCTGCTCTCCGGGCCATGACCATCAGTGTCCCTCCTTTCCGCTTTCGCGCGGGCAGCCTTTCGGGTTGCCCGCGCGTTTGTGTTTGTACCCGGCGGGCCGCATCCCGCAAGAACCTCCCCACGAATGGGCGCGGAAGCTTGTACGCTGGATGCCATGACTTCCCGCGTGGCCGTTGTCCAGGCCGGATCCATCCTGTTTGACACCCCGTCTACCCTGCTGTTGGCTGAGGACCTCGTCCGGCAAGCCGCCCGGGGCGGGGCGAGCCTGGTGGTGTTTCCCGAGGCCTTCCTGGGCGGGTATCCCAAGGGCATGGACTTCGGGGTGACCGTGGGCGGTCGCAGTGCGCCCGGTCGTGGCGAGTTCCGCCGCTACCTGGAGAGCGCCATTGAGATTCCTGGCACAGAGACGCAGGCCTTGTCGGCCCTCGCCGCTGCGACAGGCACGCATCTGGTGATGGGCTGCGTGGAGCGCGCGGGCAGCACGCTGTACTGCTGCGTCCTTTTCCTGGGACCGGATGGCGCCATCCTGGGCAAGCACCGCAAGGTGATGCCGACGGCCATGGAGCGGGTGCTATGGGGCTGTGGCGACGCGTCCACGCTTCCCGTCATTCCCACTGCGGCGGGCAGGCTGGGCGCGGTGATTTGCTGGGAGAATTACATGCCCTTATTGCGCATGGCCATGTATCAGCAGCAAGTGGAGGTTTACTGCGCCTGCACGGTGGACGACCGGGAAGTCTGGCCATCCACCATGCGCCACATCGCCGTGGAGGGCCGCTGCTTTGTGCTGTCCGCCTGCCAGTACGCACCCGGCCTGATCCGTGGCGGCAGCCTGGTGGCGAACCCGTATGGGGAGCTACTAGCGGGGCCGGTCTACGGGCGGGAAATCATCCTCTACGCGGATATCGACCTCAGCGCGATTGCCGAAGCGAAATTTGACCTGGACGTTGCTGGCCACTACGCGCGCCCGGATCTGTTCGAACTGCGGGTGCAGCGTCAGCCGCAACACACGGTGCGTTGGATGGACGCCGCGGCGGCCAACGAAGGGGAATCCGGACAGGCCCCCCGCCCCACGATCAGTCTGCCCAATCCGGCCGGCGCAGCACATCGCGGGGACGCGGACCATCCGGCGGACCAATGATGCCGTCGCGCTGCATGCGGTCGAGGATGCGCGCCGCCCGTCCGTAGCCCAACCGCAACCGCCGCTGCAGAATGGACGTGGAGGCCTTGCCCATCTCCAGCACGACGTTTACGGCGTCACGGTACGCGGGGTCCTCCTCGCCATCCGTCTCTGCTTCCTCGGCCTCAGCGTCGGGGGCGATGAGGAAGCTGGAATCGTACTCCGGCGTGGCCTGGCCCTTCCAGAAACTCACCAGACTGTTGATTTCCTGCTCCTGCACATAGGCCCCGTGCATGCGCGTCAGTCGGGAGGTGCCGGGTGGCAGGAACAGCATGTCGCCCCGCCCCAGCAGGTGTTCCGCGCCCATGATGTCCAGGATGGTGCGGCTGTCCACGCGGGTGGCCACGCGGAAGCTCATGCGCGCCGGGAAATTGGCCTTGATGAGGCCGGTGATCACGTCCACGCTGGGACGCTGCGTGGCCACCACCAAATGGATGCCCACCGCGCGCGCCATCTGGGCAAGCCGTGTGATGGAGGCCTCCACGTTGCGCCCTTCCAGCATCATCAGGTCAGCCAGCTCATCGATGATGATCAGTACGAAGGGGAGCGGATCCGGCGTCTCTTCCTCTTCCTCGAACAGGTTGATGCTGCGGCCGCTCTGCTCCTTCAGCTTCTCTACCTTCTTGTTGAACTGCTCGATATTGCGCGCGCCGTAGGACGCCAGCAGGCGCAAGCGGCGTTCCATCTCAATGACCGCATTTCCCAAGGCGACGCTGGCCTTCTTAGGGTCTGTGATGACGGGCGTCAGCAGGTGGGGGATGCCCTCATAGATGCCCAACTCCACCTGTTTGGGGTCCACCATAATCATCCGCACCTGGTCTGGCGTTGACTTGTAGAGGATGCTGACGATCAGCGCGTTCAGCATCACGCTTTTGCCGGCGCCCGTGGAGCCCGCAATCAGCAGGTGGGGCATCTGCTCCATGGTGGCCACCTTGATGCGGCCGCGGATGTCCTTACCCAGGCAGAAGGTGAGGCGTGAGGCGGAACTGCGAAACTCGTCGGCCTCCAGAATCTGTCGCAGGACGATGGTGTCGCGGCGCGTATTGGGCACCTCAATGCCCACGGTGGGCTTACCGGGAATGCGCTCAATCATCACCGATTCGGCCTGCAAACCCAGGCAGAGATCCTCAGTGAGATTCGTCATCTTGCTGTACTTGATGCCAGCCTCGGGCTTGAACTCGAAGGTAGTCACCACCGGCCCCGGATTGATTTGCACGACGTTGCCGAAGACGTTGAACTCCTCAAACTTCGACTTGATGCGGGCCGCTGTCTCCTTTAGCTCAATCTCATCCAGAGGATTGCGGGGAGGCGGCTCCTGCAGCAGTTCCGTGGAGGGGATCCGCCAAGCGATGCGGCGGGGCTTGGGGGCGGAGGGGGACACCAGAGGTTCGGCGGGGGCCAGCCGCTCCCAGGGTTCCGGCTCCGGCGTGCGGTCCTCGATGTCTTCCAGGGTCTCGATGGGGATCTCCGGCTCAACCGGCTCCATTTCGGGTTGGGCGGGGGCGGCG
>JALOKO010000562.1 GCA_025456495.1 Bryobacterales bacterium
TGGTATCTCCCTCCCAGCGGAATGGGCGCTTGTGGCAGAAGCGCCGGGGCGCCGCGTTCCCGAGCGATTGGAATTCAGACCAATCATTCGGCTTCAGTATATCGCCATCGGGAGAAAATGGACACAGGGATCCTGATTCAGGCTGAACCGTTGTCGTACTGGGCCGCGCAGGTACTGCTTCGCGCGCGGATGCACCCACGCGGGCAGTGGCCCACGCAGGCAGTGGCAGGCGCGGGCAGTGGCAGGCGGCGCAGCATGGGCGTCGCCGCACGGCCAAGCCGGGATGGCGGGGGCGACTAGCGGCGGGTATGCATGATGCCCAGGTCGCGCAGGAGGCGGTCTGGCACATCGGAAGGCGCCTCGCACATGAGGTCAGTGCCGCGGGCGGTTTTGGGGAAAGCGATGACGTCGCGGATGGAGCTTTCCCCTGCGAGAATCATCACCATCCGGTCAAGACCCAACGCAATGCCGCCATGGGGCGGGGCGCCATAGCTGAGCCCTTCCAGCAGGAAGCCGAAGCGGTGTTGGGCATCCTCGGCAGTGAAGCCCAGCGCGGCAAAGACCTTCTGCTGCACGTCGGCGCGGTGGATACGAATGGAGCCCGAGCCAAGCTCAACGCCGTTCAAGACGATGTCGTAGCTCTTGGCCCGGCAGTTGGCGGGGTCAGTGGTGAGCAGGTCAAGATCCTCATCATGCACTGAGGTGAAGGGATGGTGGGCCGCCACCCAGCGGTGCTCTTCGGGGTCCCATTCAAACATGGGGAAGTCCACCACCCAGAGGAAGTGGAACTGCTTGGGGTCAAGCAATTTGTGGCGGTCAGCGTACTTCTGGGCGGCGAACAGGCGCAGTTGCCCGCAGGCCTTCAGCACCTCGCGTTCGGGCAGATGCTCATCGGGTTCGGCGGCCCAGTTGGCCAGCAGCAGCAGGTCGTCTTCGGTGGCTCCGGTGAGCGTGCGCACCTGGGCCATCTGTTCCGGGAAATCGCGCTCCAGGCGCTTGGGATCGTCGAAGACCCGCAGCTTTTTTTCCTGTCCGAAGGCCTTCAGTTCGTCGCGCTCCTTGCGGGAGACCTGGCCCACTTTGGGGATGAGAATCGCCACCATGGGCAGGCCATTACCGCTGATGGGAGTCCCGTCGAAGAGGGCCTCAACGCGATGGAACGGGGGGATGCGGGTATCGGGCTTATCGATGCCATAGGAATCCATCGCCTGGCGGTAGGTGATGCGCGGGAAGGGTGGCGCGAGGTCAACACCAGCAGCGGCGAAGGCCTTGCTGAGCATGCTCTCAATGACAGCGAAGACGTCGCTTTGCTGGACGAAGCTCATCTCGAGGTCAATCTGGGTGAATTCGGGTTGCCGATCGGCGCGGAGGTCCTCGTCGCGAAAGCAACGCACGATTTGGAAATAGCGTTCATAGCCACCCACCATCAGCAGTTGCTTGAAGATTTGCGGGGACTGTGGCAGCGCATAAAAGCTGCCCGGGGTCAGGCGGCTGGGGATGACGAAATCGCGCGCGCCTTCGGGGGTAGAACGGGTCATGAAGGGCGTTTCGATTTCCTGGAAACCCTGCTGGTAGAGGCTTTGGCGAACCGCATAGGACACAGCCGAGCGCATGCGGATGTTCGCTTGCATGCGATGGCGGCGCAGATCAATGTAGCGGTGCTTGAGACGGACTTCCTCACCGACGCTGAGGTCGTCTTCCATGGGGAAGGGGGCGGGCTTGCTCTCATTGAGAATCCACACCTTGTCGGCAACCAGCTCCACTTCACCGGTGGGGAGATTGGGGTTGATGGTTTCCGCGGACCGCTTCTCGACATGACCTTCCACGGCCACGACAAACTCACCGCGAATCTGCTCAGCACGGGCGTGGATTTCAGAGTCCATCTCCGCGCGGAAGACCACCTGGGTGATGCCCTGGATGTCCCGCAGGTGGAGGAAGATGAGGCCGCCGAGGTCGCGCCGCCGGTGGACCCATCCCATCAACAGCGCGCGGCTGCCTTCGTCGCTGGCGCGCAGGGCGCCGCAATGGTGGGTGCGTCGCAGATCGCCCAGGAAGTCCAGTTTCAACCCTTGCTGCGAATCGCCGTTGCTGATGGGGCCGTTGCTGATGTTGGCATTGCTCATGGTGTTTCTGTGGCTGCCTCGCCCATGGAGGCTCCCCTTATCTTGAAATCAGAAATCGTCCTGGACACGGAAACTAGCATGCCGCCCGAGAGGGACGGCGGGATCAACTGCCGAGTGCGAGCACGGCGGCTTCATCCAGTTCGGATTGCTGGCCGCTGGCCATGTCTTTTACCACGAAGGCGTCCCGGGCAAGCTCATCCTCACCGAGAATGATGCAGCGCCGCGCGCCCAGCCGGTTGGCCAGATCCATCGCCTTCTTGAGCTTGCCATCGAAGATCACCTCGACGACGGCGCCTCTGGCGCGGAGTCCGCGGGCGAGGGCGAGGTTGCGGCGCATGGCCACGTCCCCCATGGCGATCATCACAAAGTCAACCCGATGCTGGGGGATGTGGGCGGGGGCGGTCTCCTGCAGGCTCATCACCAAACGGTCAGCACCAATGGAGAAGCCGATGCCAGGCGCCCTGACGCGCGAGCCCAGGCTTTCGGCAAGCCCGTCGTAGCGGCCTCCGCCCAGGACGGAATTCTGGGCGCCCAGCGCGCCGTG
>JALOKO010000563.1 GCA_025456495.1 Bryobacterales bacterium
CCAAGCTACAGCAGTCCAAACAGCGCGGCAACCACTGCCAGCGCAGCACCGGCTTCCTGGAGCAACAGGCCGAAAAAGCGGCGTCGCCGGGCTGTGAGTCGCGTTTCCTGAAGGGGGTGATGCATCGACAAGCGGAATACCGTCCACGGGAGCGTTGCCCTCATTGTAGCGCCTTGCCAACGGGCGCATGACCACCGGCGCCTCCCCGGTGGTCCTCTCCTGTGCTTCACTGGCACATCCACACTGGCACATCCACACTGGCACGTCCACACTGGCACGTCCACACTGGCACGTCCACACTGGCCGGGATGCGAAGCGATATAGTGAAAGCGCGATTCCGGCTTTTCCGGCAAGGGACTCTGATTCTATGCGTACTCTACGGCCCCTTTTCCTTGGCTCCCTGGCGCTGTTGCTGTTGGCGACAGCCTGCTCCCAACAGCCCGGTGCATGGATGCCGCTTTTTGACGGTGCCACCCTGCAGGGCTGGCGGGCCAACGAGGCTCCGGACACCTTCCGCGTCGAAGATGGGGCCATCGTCGTAAGCGGGCCGCGCTCGCATTTGTTCTACGAAGGGGCCGTGCATGGCGCGGACTTCAAGAACTTCGAGTTTGAGGCCGAAGTGATGACCGCGCCCGGCGCAAATTCCGGGGTCTTCTTCCACACCGCCTTTCAGGATGCCGGATGGCCCGCGCAGGGCTTTGAGGTGCAAATCAACAACTCCCATGTGGGCGAGGGCAACTATCGGGAACGCAAGATGACCGGGTCACTCTACGGTGTGCGCAACCAGTACAAGGCCCTCGTGAAAGACAACGAGTGGTTCCGCCTGCGCATCCTGGTGGAAGACCGCCAGGTGCGGGTGTGGGTAAACGACACCATCACCGTGGATTACGTTGAGCCCGTGCCGCCCGTTCACCAACCCGGCGACGCGGCAGGCCGCAAGCTGGGACACGGCGCCTTCGCCCTGCAAGGCCACGACCCCGGCTCCACCACCCGCTTCCGTAACCTGCGGGTGCGCACCCTGCCCGCAACACTGAAGACCCCGGAAACCATGCTGCCCGTCGTGGACGACACCTACCGTCAGCTACTGGAACTCAGCCGCGTCAACCTGCCGTTGGTGGATTTCCATACTCACCTCAAGGGCGGCCTCACGCTGGAACAGGCGCTTGCCAAGTCGCGCGCCGATGGCATCTATCTGGGTCTGGCGGTGAATGGCGGCAAGGGCTTTCCCATTGAAACCGATGCGGGCGTCGAAGACTTCCGCAAGAGCATGGAAGGCCAGCCCATCTTCATCGCCATGCAGGCCGAGGGCCGCGAGTGGCTGCAACTCTTCACGCCGGAAGCCGTCGCCAAGTTCGACTACGTCTTCACCGATTCGATGACCTGGACCGACGACAACGGCAAGCGCATGCGGCTTTGGATGAAGGATGAAGTGGGCGACATCCCCGATCCCCAGGCCTTTATGGAAACTCTGGTGCGGCGCACCGAGGGCATCCTCCGCAACGAGCCCATCGACATCTACGTCAACCCCACCTTCCTGCCCGACGTGATCGCCAAGGACTATGAGAGCCTCTGGACAGAGGCCCGCGTCCGTCGCGTGGTGGCCGCGGCAAAGGACGCGCAGGTGGCCATCGAGATCAACAACCGCTACCGGATCCCCAGCGAACGCTTCCTGCGCATCGCCAGGGATGAAGGCATCCTTTTCACCTGCGGCACGAACAACGGCGGGGCAGAGGACCTGGGCCGTATGGAATACTGTCTGGACATGATCCGGAAGCTGGACCTGAAGTGGCAGCACTTTTGGGTACCCGGCAGCTATGGCCAAAAGGCGGTGCTACGCAAACCCTGGCCGAAACGAACTGCGTCTTCCCCGGAAGACAGAACCCGCGCTGCTGTCGCGTTTCGAATCCCATGACTACACAAAATCGCCGCCAGTTCCTACAGACCGCAGCCGTTGCCGCCAGCCCGATTCGCGCGATGCAGGCCCCAGCCATCCTCAGCGGGAAACCCCGCTACAATCTGCTGTTCCTGATGAGTGACCAGCACCAAAAGGCCGCCGCCGGATGTTATGGCAACCGAGAGGTGAAGACGCCGCATCTGGACTCGCTGGCCGCCGAAAGCACCCGCTTCACCGGGGCCTACTGCCCCTCACCGGTGTGCGTACCGTCTCGCGGTTCGCTGGTCACTGGCCTGTATGCGCACAAGCACGGGGCCCGGATTCTGCAGGATGCGCTGCCCGCCGACATCCCCACCATCGGCCATTTCTTCGCTGAGCGTGGTTATTCCACGGGCGCCATCGGCAAGATGCACTTCGTGGACGAATCACGGAAACACGGCTTTCAGCACCGTCTGAACGAAGAGGTCTTTCGCCAGCAGATGCCCGCCGACGCCAGGCAGCGTGTGCGCGCGCTGTTGGGTGATTCCGGCGGCATCGACGGCGTTGGCCTGGATCTGGGTCCAGAGTACTTCGACGACAACTGGTTCGCAGCCCAAGCTGTGGACTTCCTGCGCGCCCATCGCAACAAGCCATTCTGCCTCTGGGCCTCCTTCCTGCAGCCACACACTCCATTCCGGCCCATGCAGCGCTACTTCAACCTCTACTCCCCGCAGCGCCTCACCTTGCCACGACGCCCGGACAACGACCTCCAGGACGGCTTTGAGGGTCACCTC
>JALOKO010000092.1 GCA_025456495.1 Bryobacterales bacterium
GTTCATGCTGCAGCGCATGCACCACTTCACCGCCCTGCCCCACGGAATTTTCCTGGTAACCGGCCCGACGGGAAGTGGGAAATCCACCACCCTCTATTCCGCCCTGAAGCGCATCAACCAGACCGACAAGAAAATCATCACCATCGAGGATCCGGTGGAATACCAGATGGACGGCATCAACCAGATCTTCGTCAATCCGCAAATCGGACTGGACTTCGCCACCGGGCTGCGCCACATCGTGCGGCAGGACCCCGACGTGATCATGGTGGGTGAAGTGCGCGACCGCGAGACCGCTGACATTGCCATCCGCGCCGCGCTTACCGGACACTTCGTCTATTCCACGCTGCACACCAACGATGCCCCCAGCGCCGTCACCCGCCTGCACGACATGGGTGTGGAGAACTACCTGATGAGCAGCACCATTGTCGCCGTGCTGGCCCAACGCCTGGTGCGCATTGTCTGCAGGCATTGCAAGCAACCGGCTGGAACGATTCGCATTGATGGCGGGCGCGAAATTCCGCATTTCAAGGGCGCCGGCTGCCAGCATTGCTTTGGCCTGGGCTACAGCGGACGCATGGGGATTTTTGAGCTGATGGAACTGAACGACGAAGTACGCGAGTTGATCATGGACAACGCCAACGCCGTGCAATTGGCGGCGGCGGCGCGCAAGCATGGCATGCGCAGCTTGCGCGAGGATGGCTGGGAGAAGGTGGAACGCGGCATGACCTCAGCCGAAGAAGTGATCCGCGTAACGCAGGACCTGTAGGCCCAGGACGGAAGGACCAGCAGATGGCGAGTTACCACTTCCGGGCCGTCGCCGCCGATGGCAGAACGCGGGCGGGCACGCTGCATGGAGAATCCGAGCGCGATGTGGCGCGCGAACTTCTGCGGCAGGGCCTCACGCCCGTTTACGTGGGCACGCGCCAGGCCCAGGCTGTCCAATGGAAACTGCCCACCCTGGGTGCCCCCGGCCGCAAGGACGTGCTGTTTTTCACGCAGGAACTCTCCACTCTGCTGAACGCGGGCGTGCCGTTGGATCGCGCCCTGGCCATCACGTCTGAACTCACTGAGAAGACCCAGTTCCGCTTCCTTGTCAACGATGTGCTGCGGCTGGTGAAGGGCGGCAAGTCTCTTGCCGATGCCCTGGCCGCGCATCCCACCCAGTTTTCTGAGTTGTACGTGAACATGGTGCGCGCGGGGGAAGCCAGTGGCAGCCTGGCGCAGATCTTTGAGCGCCTTTCCACCTTTGAGGAAAGCCGCGACGAACTACGCAACTACATCATTTCGTCCATGGTCTACCCGGTGCTGTTGATGCTGGTGGGAATCTCCAGTGTCTTCGTGCTGATGAATTTCGTCGTGCCTAAATTTGCCAAGGTCTTTGCGGACGCGCGCATCCAGATTCCCACTCCCACACTGGTGATGATTGAGATGTCGAAGTTCTTCCAGGACTATACCTGGCTGGTGTTGCTGCTGGCGGCAGGCGCCATCGCGGCGCACTACTACTACGTGCGCACCACTGAGGGACGCATTTGGTGGGACACCTTCAAGCTGCGCATCCCCGTGTTGGGCGACGCCTTGCGCAAGGCCGAGACCGCGCGCTTTGCACGCGCCATGGCCACGCTGATCGCCAACAGCGTGCCCCTGGTGCAATCCATTCAGATCTCGCGAAATATCCTGGAGAACAAGCGCATGGCCGGTTCGCTGGATAGCGTGGCCACCGGCATCAAGCGCGGCGAGGGCATCGCCGGCCCCATTCGTCGCACGCAGCAGTTCCCCGCGCTGGCAGGCCATCTGCTGCTGGTGGGCGAAGAGACGGGCGCGCTGGACGCCATGTTCCTGCGCATGGCTGAGATCTACGAAACGGAAACCAAGGCGGCCATCCGGCGCTTCACGGCGCTCTTTGAACCGCTTGTTATTCTTGTGATGGGCATCGTGGTGGGAGCCCTCATCCTCACCATGCTGCTTGGCATTACCAGCATCAACGAGGTGGCATTATGACGAACTTTTTCCTGCCAGCAAAGCCTTCTCGGCGTCGGCGGGCAACCGGCCAGGCGGGCATCACGCTGATTGAAATGTTGGTGGTGATGACCATCATCGCCCTGTTCGCCACGCTGGTGGGTCCGCGCCTGCTGAACCAGGGCGATAAGGCTCGCGTCACCAAAGCGCGGGCTGACATTGCGGGCCTCAAGACCGCCCTGAACATGTACAAGCTGGACACCGGCGTCTTTCCGTCGACGGAGCAGGGCCTGAAGGCGCTGGAAACTCCACCGCAGGGAGTAAAGAACTGGCAGGGGCCGTACCTGTCTGAAGAACTGGTGATGGACCCTTGGGGCAACCCCTATGACTATCGCTTCCCCGGCCAGCGCGGCAACGAACCCGACATCCTCTCCTATGGCGCCGATGGCACGCCCGGTGGAGACGACCTGAACGCGGACATCGTGAGTTGGAAGACGAACTAAGCGGGTTGGAGTTGGAAGACGAACTAAGCGGGTTGGACACGCCCATCGCGCGCGTTGGCCGGGAATGCCGCAACCCGTGCGGCGATCCGCGCCCCGCGCAACTGGCGGAAGCCCTCACCGCCACCATGGATTTCACGGCAATGCGTCCCCTCCATTCCGCTCCGCAATCCGGCAGGAAGTTCCAGGCTGGCGTCACGTTGATGGAGATGCTGGTAGTGGTGGTGCTCATCTCGCTGTTAGTGGGAATTGCCGTGCCCTCCTTTCAGGCGGGGCTTCCGTCTATCCGGCTTCACAGCGCGTCCTCATCCGTAGCGCAGTTCCTCAGCGCGGCGCGGAACCAGGTGGAGCGCGTGCAGCGACCTGTGGTCCTGCGCGTCTCGCCCGACCGCGGCACGCTGAGCTTTCAGAGCGTGGATGCCGTCGGGCGCCGTCATGCGGTGAGCGAGGAAGTGGCCATGCCCAACGGTGTCAGCATTCAAGCAGTGTTCCCCGCCGCGCCCGGCATGGAGCGCGCCACCCGCGAGTTCCTGCTTTTCCCCGGCGGCGGGTTGCCCGCCTTCGCCATCCTGCTGGGCAACGAGCGTGGCGCCCAACGCTGGGTGTCCCTTGACCCCATCACGTACGTGCCCCTGATTGCCGCCATCGCCCCGCCAATGGCCGCCAACGACCAGTCCTCCGCGGGAGCCGCCCCATGAAGCGCCGCTCGCACGTGCCCGTCAAGGGCCGTCGTCAGCGCGGCTTCACTTTGCTGGAGGCCATGGTGGCCACGCTGATTATGGCCATCGCCGTGGTGGGCCTGCTCAGCAACATCTCCACCTCGTTGAACAACGCATCCCGCCTGGCCGACTATGACCAGGCGGCCCTGCTGGCCAAGCGTCAGATGGAACAGTTGATGTCCATGCCCTTGCAACCCGGCCAGCCCTACAGTGGGACCTTCCCACGCACCAGCGATACAGACTTACAGGCCGGCTGGCAAGCGCGCGTGGAGCCCTTTGAGGCCAATCCCACGGGTATGGGCGCGGTGCTGGATCGCATTGTGCTGCAGGTCTGGTGGATTCGCAACGGCCAACGCCGCGTGATGGAACTGGAGACGTTGAAGGCGGTAATCCCCACCGATGGCGTCGGCGCCGGAAGGGTCCCCAATGGCTAGGCGGCGACACACATCCCGTCTGCGTCAGCGCGGCCTCACCCTGATGGAGGTGCTGATTGCGGTTACCCTGGTGGCCCTGTTGATGGTGGGCGTCTCCACCGCGCTGGGCATCGGGTTACGCGCCATGGAACGGGGTAACGGTCGACTGGAACTCAATCGCCGGGTGGTGCGCACCCAGCAGATCCTTGAGCAGCAGATCCTGCACCTCACACCCTCAGTCGCGTCGTGCATTCTGGCGTCGCCCGAAACGCCGGTACAGATGCCCTTCTTCCAGGGGGAGCCGCTGGCGATGCGCTTCGTCTCCACCTATTCCATGCGCGATGGCGCGCGCGGCTTCCCACGCATCATCGAACTCACCGCCATTCCGGATGACGCCCGACGGCAGCCCCCCGGGGTTCGCTTGATCGTGAACGAACTGCCCTATCTGGGTCCGCTCAGCACGGGTAGGCTGTGCGCCGGATTGCAGCCCGATGCCGCCACCGGGCTTTCCGTTCCCGTGTTCGCGCCGGTTCAAGCCATGCCCATGTCCTTCGTGTTGGCTGACCGTCTGCTGCGCGTCCGATTTCGGTATCTGGCCTTGCGGCCACCGCCCCTCGGTCAGGAGTGGCTGGACCGCTGGGTGTTCCCTGAACTGCCCGAGGCCATTGCTGTTGACCTGCAGCCGTTGCCCGGTGAGACGGCGGGCGTCCAACCGGTCTCGCTGGTGTTGCCTCTTCGCGTGGATCGCCTGCCAGGGAAGAAGTATGCTGACTAGCCACCCGCATGCCCATGAACCCCGCGACGGCGGAATCTCGCAAGGCGGAATCTCGCAAGGCAGAATCTCGCGTGGCCGGGCTTCGCGCGGAGGGGCACTGCTGGCCGTCCTCTGGCTGGTGGCCGCCCTTTCCGCCATCGCCCTCACCATCGCCGCTACGGTGCGCGCGGAAGTAGAGCTCAGCGCCATTCACTCTGAGGGTGTCCGCGCGTATTTCCTGGCCCGTGCCGGGGTGGAGCGCGCCGCGCTCTGGGTGCAGTGGGGCGCCAACCAGACGGCGCCTGAGAGCGGCGCCCCCGCGCCTACGGGCCCTTCGTTTTACCGAGGCGTGCGCTCCCTGGCCTTCGTTTTCCCCTTCGGCGACGTGGTGGTGGATGTCATTCCGGAGGCCTCAAAACTGGACATCAATCGCGTACCGGTTGCCGAACTGGCGCTGCTGTTTCAGGCCCTGGGCGCCTCCCCCATGGAGGCCGCCGAACTTGCGGTGGCCGTGGAGCACTGGCGCAGCCCCGCCACCGCCGCCTCTGCCCTGGATGCGTTTTACCTCAGCCGCAAACCGTCTTTTCCCGCGCGGCAGGCGTCTCTGGAAAATGTAGAGGAATTGCTGCTGGTGCGCGGAATCACTCCAGAGATGTTCTATGGCGCCTACGTGCCTGTGGGTACGGTGGGAACCGTGGTGCTGCCCGGCCCTGACGATGGGCTGGCTGACGCGTCCGCGCCCCTGCCACCCACCGCCAACTTCCCCCAGGGCCTGCCCCCCAGGGAGGCCTCGCAGCGTCCGCTGGTTTGGCGCGGCGGCCTGCGTGACTGCGTTTCGGTGTTCGGGGCCGTCACCACGGTGGATATCAACTGGGCTGAGCCCGCCGTGCTGCTGGCGCTGGAAATCCCGCCCCCGGTGGTTGCCGCCATCGTCACCCGCCGCGCGCTGGCGCCCTTCGTCGACGAGGCCGACATCCAGTCACTGGGCGTAGGCGATGTTGCTGGCCTGGCCCGGCTGCGCGTGGGCGGCAGATCCCAGTACACCCTGCGCTCCACAGCGCGGTTGCGTTCCGCCGATGGACGCCCCTCTGACCTGCAGCGCAGCGTCGCCGCAGTGGTTGACTTGAACGAGGTGTCCGGGGATCGCCCCTTCACCACTCTTCGCTGGTACGACTCGGCATGGAAACAATAGCGTCCCCGCCCCTGCCATCCGCCCCTCCGCCGGACGCCGCCACGGCCGTCGGCCCCCGCCTGCCCCCACCTTCCTGGTGGCGCAGGCTGCTGCAGAGCGGGACCGGGCTGGCCATCGCCATTCACCACGGCCACCTGGATGTGATGGTGGCCCGCGTGCGTCCGTCCGGCGTGCGTCTGGTGGGATGGAAGCGTTTCGAGAATGTTGCCGATAGCCCTGCCGCCACGGTAGGAGCAGACATCCAGCGCTTCCTGAAACAGTTGGGCGCCGCCCACCTGGCCGCGCACGTCCTGCTGCCGCGAGAGGCAACCATCGTGCGCACCGTGCAACTGCCCGGCGTCCCGGATAAGGACCTCACAGCCGCGCTGGACCTGCAATTGGAATCCCTGCACCCCTACGACGCCCAACCCGTCGCCTTTGGCGCCATGCGGATTGGCAAAACCAGCGCCGTTCTGGTGGGCATCTGTCGCGAAGAGTTCCTGAACCAGTGGCTGGCCTTCTTCACTGAGGCCGGCATCAAGCTGAGTTCCCTGCGCATCACCACCGATGTTGTCCGTGCGGCGGTCCGCGTGCTTCGTACCCCACCCACTGGCTTCCTGACACGCGTGCCGGTAAGCGGCGACGTGGATGCGGTGGAGTTGTACGGCGAAAGCCCCGCCCGCCCCGTTTACAGCGCGCTGCTGTACGCGCCCCCAGCCCAGGCCGTCACGCGCGCCTTCTCAGAGTTGCGTCTGGATGCGACGGATGCCCAGCCGCCAGATTCCGGCGAACTGGAGTCCCTGCTGGCCGCGCCGGAAACTCGGGCCGAGGCAGAGGTGGCCCGCGAACACCTCGCCCTGTACGCCACCGCCCTCGCCGCCGCAAGCGCCTTCCCCGCGCCTTCGGTGAACCTGCTTGCACCGGAACTACGTAAGGGCAGCAACTGGGCGCTGGTGTTGCCCACGCTGGTGCTGGCCGTGGTGGTGGGGCTGGTGGGCCTGGCCTTCTGGCTCCAACAGGGATGGCAGCAACGCGAGTACGCCCAGCGCCTGCAAGGCGAGATTCGCCTGCTGGAAAAGCAGGTCGCCCTGGGCCGACGTCTGGATGATGAGGGCGAAAAGCTGCAACTGCGCCTGGAGCACATTCGGTCTTTCCGCCAGCGCACCCCCGATGACCTGAAGGCCCTGATGGAGCTCACCACTGTGCTGCCCGATTCGGCCTGGGTGATGCAATTGGAACTGAACGCCGATGGCGCCACCTTGGCCGGGGAGTCAAAGCAGGCCAGCGATCTGTTGCGCCTGCTGGACGGCAGTCCCGCCTTCACCGGTTCGCAATTCTCAACCCCCTTGCAGCGCTCAGCCGACGGGGAAATCTTCCGCATCCGCACCAACCGGGAGCGTGCCGAATGAGCCGCCCCATCAACGGCGCCAGCGCATCCGGCGGCGGCCTCAGCAGCCGCGACCGCCGCGCTCTCGCTCTACTGCTGTTGGTGCTGCTGGCTACCACCGCGTGGTATTTCCTGGCTGAGGACGCAGCGTTGGCGCCCGCGCCGGAAACTGCCCTCGCCCTGCCGCTTCCCGTGATGGAGAAGCGCTTGGTTACCCTGCGCCAGCAAGCGGCCCTGAACCCGTCCAAGGAGGGCGTGCGCGAAGTGCTGCTCCAGGCCGTCGAGGAACGCGAACAGAAACTCCTGCGTGCTGACACCGCCCAACAGGTGCAGGCCCAACTGCTGGCCAAGGTGCGCGGCGTGATGGAAGCGCAGGACCCGCCCTTGCGCGCCACCCAATCTGAGTTGGGCGCCATCTCGCGGCTTGGGGACGAGTACGGCGAAGTGGCCGTCACCGTGGGTTTCAACTGCGCCATTGAGCAGATGGTGAATCTGCTGGCTGACCTTTCCGCACTCGAAGAACTCATCGCAACCCGCCAGATTAACGTCGCCATGGCGGATCGCGCCAAGAAAACGCTCAACGTCCGGCTCACAGTCACGGGCCTCATGCCCGTGGAACTGGCGCCGGAAGCCAATGGAGGATTCCGTCCATGAAAACTCGTCTGCGCATCCTGAACGTGCTGCTGCTGGCTGTTTGTGCATTTACCGGCTGGCAGATGC
The DNA here is from genome assembly GCA_025456495.1 of Bryobacterales bacterium. Lineage (GTDB taxonomy): Bacteria > Acidobacteriota > Terriglobia > Bryobacterales > Bryobacteraceae > JACTMJ01. Next base: position 7,621 of record JALOKO010000092.1, read on the forward strand.
GCGCCAGCCATCTGGAGCACCAAAGCCGCATGGAGAAGACCTTCTCCGTCAAGGTGGAGCCCGCCGCGGCCGCCGAAGTCACCATTGATCCGCTGCCCCAACCGCCCTCTGCGGGGGAGTTCAGCGTTGTTGCCATGCGCATGCTGTTCGCGCAGGATCGCAACCCCACCGTGGTGGAGGAGAAAAAGCCAGAGCCTCCCCCGAAGAAGATGCCCGACCTTCCGGTGCTGCACGGCGTGATGGACCTGGGCGATGGCTCCATTGCCATGATGAGCGTCAAGGAAGGCGGCGCGCAGGGCACCTACAAGACGGGCGACATGATTGGCGACTTCGAAATCGTCAAGATCGCCACGGATCGCATCACCTTCCGCTGGGATGGCAAGGAAGTCACCAAGCTCTCCGGGGAGTTGCGGCCCACGGGCGCTGCCCCTGCCAAGGCTGCCAGCACCGCCTCGTCGGCTCCGGCGCCGGCCGCGCCGAAGCCTCCGCCCGCGCCCACGAAGCCCGCGCCCGGCAAGGATCTGGGTGGTTCGGTGCGCGCCTGCCTGCCGGGCGATACCAGCCCTCCGGGCACCGTGGTGGACGGCTACGTGAAGCGCTTGGCGCGCACCCCCATGGGCCAGGTTTGCAGTTGGGCGCCGGTGGAGAAGTAGCCTTCCCCCCGACGCAATGGGCCTCCCCGGTCGGGGAGGCATGAATGATGGAACACGGTTCACTGGAGTAGATTGTGCGATTTCGTTGTATGCGTATTCCGCGTTGGATTCCCGGTTGCCTTCGGGCTACGGCCGGAGTGTTGGCGCTCTTGCTCGTCGTGAGCGCGGCGCTGATGGCCCAGGATGCCGCTCAACCAGCCGCACCGGCCCCCGCCCAGGAGCCTGTGCAGACCGCGCCCGCGCAAGCGCCCGCCGCCGATGCCGAGGGCACCGCCGGACCCGGCCTGGTGCTGAACCTGGACGGCGCGTCGCTTCGGCAGTTGATTGACCTGCTGGCCCAGCGACTGCGCATCAACTACATCCTGGACCCCCGCGTGGATGGCACCGTCATCATTCGCACCTACGGGGAGATTCGCGCCGTCGAGATCCGCTCCCTGCTGGAAACGGTGTTGCGCATCAACGGCGCCGCCATGGTGCAGGTGGGCGATATCTACCGGATCGTCCCCGCTGAACAGTCAGCGCAGCTTCCCATCAGCCCCACTCTGAACGCCAGCGCTCAGGATCTGCCCTCCGGCGAACAGCAAATCCTGAACCTGCTGTTCCTGAAGTTCGCCACCGCGAAGGAAGTGGACGGGCTCATCAGGCCCTTTCTGGGGCAGGGCGCGCAGACGACGGTGTATGAGCCGGCCAACCTCATCATCATGCTGGATAACGCCCGCAGCATGCGGCGCACCATGGAGCTGATCTCGCTGTTCGATAGCGATGTGCTGGCCAAGCAGCGTGTCCGCCAGTTCGATATCCGGAACGGCAAGCCCTCTGACGTGGCCAAGGAACTGGAGACCATTCTGAAGGGGATCGCGTTCAGCAAAGAAACCTCCAGCGTCAACTTCCTGCCCATTGACCGCGTGAACCTGCTGATCGCGGTGGCCCCCAATCCGGGCGTCTTTGAGGAAATCGCCAAGTGGATTGAGAAGATCGACGTCAAGGTGACGGTCACCGCCGGGTCGTTCAACAACTACGTCTATCGCGTGAAGTATGGCGACGCCTTCATGCTGTCGTCCTCCATCATGCAGTTGTACACCGGCATGCCCATGGGATTTGGTGGCATGGGCATGGGCATGGGTGGCATGGGCCGCGTGGGTGGCATGAACCGCCTCGCTGGCGGGGCGGGCGGTGTTGGTGGCATGGGCAGCGCGGGCGCGATGGGGGCAGGCGGCATGGGGGCGATGGGCATGGGCGGCGCCGGCGCCATGGGAATGGGTGGCATGGGCGCGATGGGCATGGGTGGCGCAGGGGCTATGGGTATGGGTGGAGTCGGTGGCATGACCAATCAGGGTTTCAATCTGGGCGGGATGGGCATGGGCGGGATGGGCATGGGCGGCTTCGGCGGCTTGGGAATGGGGATGGGCGGCGTGGGCAACTTTCTGGGCTTCGGCCCTATGCTGGGTCCCACTGGAGAACGCATTCCCCACGTCATCCCCAACATGATGGACAACTCCCTGCTCATCCAGGCCACGCCGCAGGATTACGACAAGATCCAGTCGCTGCTAGAGCAGATCGACATCCCGCCCCGCCAGGTACTGATTGAGGCCAAGATCTATGAGGTCACCCTCACCGGCGCCTTCTCCATGGGCGTGCAGGCCTTCCTGAACCGGGTGGGCGATAACGCCTTGAATCCCGGTGGCGGAGATGAGGGCTCAGCCGCCCGCCGGGCGTTGTCGGTGGGGTCAACCGGCGCGGGCGTGGCGCTCACGGCGGGCATGCTGGCCGGACGCAGCCGCGAACTACTGGCCATCCTCACCGCGGCCGAGGACAACCGCATCACCAAGGTGGTAGCGGCCCCGGTGGTG
>JALOKO010000564.1 GCA_025456495.1 Bryobacterales bacterium
CCGTTCACGACATTGCGCAACGTAACGCCGGTGACATGCCCTTGCTCAACATCGTGGATCGCGTCCACAACGTGATTGGTGACGATTTCAATTTTGGGGTTGTCCATCACGCGTTGCAGCATGATCTTGGAGGCGCGGAACTCTTCGCGGCGGTGGACCAGGCGTACCCGGCGCCCGAACTTGGTGAGGAAGCTGGCCTCTTCCATGGCGGAATCCCCGCCACCAATCACCATGATCTCCTTGTCACGGTAAAAGAATCCGTCGCAGGTCGCGCAGGAACTCAGTCCATGGCCGATGAGCTTCTTTTCTTCCGGTAAGTCCAGCCAGCGAGCTGAGGCGCCGGTGGCGACGATCAGAGTCTGGGTCTCAATCCATTCGCCATCTACATTCAAACGGAAGGGGCGCTGGCTGAGGTCCGCCTCGCTCACGGTGCCGGTCTTGTACACAGCACCGAAGCGTTCGGCCTGCTTGCGCATATTCTCGACGAGTTCCGGACCCATCACGCCTTCGACGAAACCGGGGAAGTTCTCTACCTCGGTGGTAATCGAAAGCTGGCCACCGGGCTCATGACCCGAAATCACCAGGGGGTTCAGGTTGGCGCGAGAGGTGTAAATAGCGGCGGTGTTGCCTGCACAGCCGGAGCCTAAAATAACCACGTGATGCATCACTTAAGGGATGCTACCACGGCTGAGAAAGTCGCATCCGGGCTGGTAGGCAGCCGATGACAGCCAGGCGAGGAAGCAGAAGGCAGGCTGTAGCGTCCCCGGGAACAACAAAGACGGCCCACCCCGCGCCTAGCGCCAGGCCACCTTGGCGATTTCCTCCAAAGGCAATGTGACATCGGCCAGTCCCGCCTGTACAACCGCCCCGGGCATTCCCCAGACGACGCTGCTGGCCTCATCCTGGGCAATCAGCTGGCTGCCCAAGGCTTTCAACGACGAAGCGCCGCGCAGCCCGTCCTGCCCCATTCCCGTAAGGATGAGCGCGCGGAACTGGGCGCCGACAACCTCCGCTAGCGATAGCCAAAGGGCATCGACGGCGGGACGACAGGAGTTTATGGGGGCGCCGTCATCCAACAGCAGCCGCAGGCCACGGCCCTCGGCCTTTGCGCGCATGTGGGAATTACCCGGTGCGATATAGACATGGCCAGGCCGCGCGAGCGTGTCGTGCTCAGCCTCCAGCACCGTCACGGCGCAAATCTGATTCAGCCGCTCAGCCAGGAGCGGGGTTAAGAGTGCCGGCATATGCTGTACCAGTAGGATGGGCAGAGGGAAATCAGCGGGAATCGTCGGCAGGAGTTGCCCAAGTGCGTTCGGCCCACCGGTGGAGACGCCGATGGTGAGTGCGCGTAAAGTCTCGATAGGCGCCAGGCGGGCGCTGGGACGGAATGGCGTCGCGGCTACAAGTGGATTCGTTGAAGAGCTGGTGGGCGCGGGAAGCTTTCCGGACAGCCGCCCGTTGGCGGTATCGTTACCGGGCAGAGAGGGGGTAACGCCAAAGGCCGCTTTCGCCGCGCTCGCGGGCGTCCGCGTGGCGCCGGGCCGCAAGAAGAACTGCTTTACCTTCGGGATGAGCTCGTCGCGCAGGCGGGCCATCGACCGGTCCAGGCTGCCTTCGTTAGACGCTTTGGTGACGTAGTCGTCCGCACCAAGAGCGAGCGCCTCCAGAGTGTGTTGGCCGCCGCGTTCAGTGAGGGTGCTGAACATCACCACCCGCAAATTCGGGTGGTGACGGCGAATCTGCCGGAGGGTTTCGAGGCCATCCATCTCTGGCATTTCGATGTCAAGCGTGACGACATCAGGGTTCACCTGCGGGATGCGCTGTAACGCGATTCCGCCGTGGGCTGCCACGCCGACGACTTCCAGTTCTGGATCGTCTTCCAGCGCGTTGGTCACTAGCCGCCGGATGACCACCGAGTCATCGACTATCAGCGCCCGGATCTTTTGGCCGGGCAGCAAGGTCTTGGGCCGAATCAAGTGAGCTTCCTTCCTGGTAAGGGCCGCTGTGGGCGGGTTGGGATGCCGTCCAGCGTCAAGCAGGATCTAGCCTGCGACAGCGAGCTAACGGTACGGCATCCCCAGCCTGGGAACTGGCGCTGGAGACGGGCGCCGCATCCCAGGCTGGCGTCAGCACTGGAGATGGCTAGACATCTCCATCGGTGGTGGCCCCGTCTCAGATGCGCGCCACCGCATCCGAGCCCAACCGGAGTTACACGCGGAGAAACCGAAACTGCCGTCGCAGACAACACATCGGCTGGGAACACGGACTCTTTAGTGCAATGGGTTTCGCCTCGTTTTCCGCGCGATGTCGCGGAGTGTGGCTGTGCGGACCCCGGAGTGTGGCTGTGCAGACCGCGGAGTGTGGCAGTGCAGACTTTGGCGCGTGGCTGTGCAGACCACGGAGTGTGGCAGTGCCCACTTGAGGGGCGCCAGGTGCGGTGAGCGCCATGACGGTCAACACCGTCGGCGTCGGCAAACACTGTCAAACGGAAGCACGGTGAACTACGGCGTGTGAACTACGGCGTGTGAACTACGGAGTGACGGAACGGGTCGAGAGCATGGTATCCTGATGGGTGGCTTGGTGGATGTAGCTCAGGCGGTAGAGCTCCAGATTGTGGTTCTGGCTGTCGCGGGTTCGAGTCCCGTCATCCACCCCAACCCTTCT
>JALOKO010000093.1 GCA_025456495.1 Bryobacterales bacterium
GCCGCGCATACAAGCCTTACGAAACGCCCCCGCCCACGATGAAGGACTGGCAGCCACAATCGTTGACTGCACCGCCGATGACGCGGAACAGTTCGTCCCGCCAGGATTCGTGCAGAGCGGGCTCCCGGGATTTAGTGGAGAAGATGGCGTGGATGTGAATGCGGCTGAGTGACTGGCCCACAGTGTTGTTGAACGCCCCGTACAGGGTCGCGTCGACGAGGGGGCAATAGACCCAGGGCTTCCCCCAGGGCTCCGCAGCAGGTACCCTGCAGGCCCGGGGGAAGGCTGGTTGGCTTGCTGCTTCGGATGGGAGCGACGCCTGCGCAAATCGCCCCGTGGATCCGGCGCGGCGAGGATGGGGGGCGAGGATGGGGCGGTGTCGGCGGGGTCACGGACGTCGAGGAAGCGGATGGTTTGGCTGTTGGCGGAGAAAAGGGAGGGGACGCCGTATTCGCCGCAGTGGAGATCGACCTGGCGGATGCCCTGGGGCGTGGCGCTGGGCCTGGGCTTTGTTTCCACGGCGCTAGCGCGGGCTGGTGGGTTGCGCCGCAGACGCGGCGCCTCGGTATGGGAAGGAACGGTATCCATCCGGGTGAACCGGCTTGCTGATCACTTTCGATCACTGACGCGATGACAGAACGCGTCCGTTGGCGGTGGGGACCTCAGTGACAGTGGCCTGGTGGTAGGCGCGGAAGGGTGCGCCGGGGATGTGGGGCACGATGCGCCAGGCGGATGCGCGTAAGGCTTCGTCGAGGCGGTGCTTGCGGGTGAGGGCTTCTGGTTCGAGAGCAGGGCCGGGCGATGCCATGGTGTAGCGATACGTATCGGCGCGGGCCCGTATCCGGCTGTGCGTATCTGGCTGTGCGTATCTGGCTGTGCGCGTTGACTATGGGGATGCTCTGTTGTCTCGGATTGCAGGGGCTGGATTCAAGAGGGAGTGGGGCGGAGTGGTGAGCGGTGCGGATGTTCCCGGATACTGGAATGGTGGAACATATTCGGGAGAACCTGGAACTGGTGGAGGAGCGCCTGGCGCGGGCGCTGGCGCGCGGTGGGAGACGGCGGGAGGACGTGACGGTGATTGCCGTGACGAAAACCTTTCCGGCGGAGGTGACGATGGCCGCCTATGCGGCGGGCCTGCGGGTGTTTGGGGAAAACTACGTGCAGGAGTTTGAGCAGAAGGCTCCGCTGCTGCAGGGCTTGGAGGGGGCCAGCTACCACTTGATCGGGCATCTGCAGAGCAACAAGGTGAACAAAGCGGCGCCGCTGTTTGGGTGCATCCAGACGGTGGATTCCGTGAAGTTGGCGCGGCGCCTGGCGGATACGGGAAGGCCGCTGGAACTGATGCTGGAGGTGAAGCTTTCCGAGGAAGACAGCAAGCACGGATGCGCGCCGGAGGAGTTGCCCGCGCTGGTGGAGGCCGTCCGTACACTGTCGGGCGTGACGCTGGGTGGGCTGATGACCATGCCTCCCTTCTTCGACGACGCGGAACGGGCACGGCCCTACTTCGCGCGGCTGCGGGAACTGGGGGCGCGACACGGGTTACGGGCGCTGTCGATGGGCATGAGCGGCGACTTTGAGGTGGCCGTGGAAGAAGGGGCCACCCACATCCGGTTGGGTACGGTGTTGTTCGGCCATCGAGGCGCGCGGCGTTGATGGCCCGGCCGTTCAGCCTGGGGTACTTTGCCCCGTTGCCTCCGGCGCGGTCAGGGGTGGCGGACTATGCGGCCGCGATGCTGGATGGCCTGCGTGCGTTGGGGACGGTACACGTGGAGGCGGCCGGGAGCACGAACCTGTATCACCTGGGCAACAACCGGCTGCATGCGGATGCGTACCAGCGGGCGCTGCGGGAACCGGGACTGGTGTTGCTGCACGACGCCATGCTGCACCACTTCCTGTTGGGCCAACTGGACGAGGCGGCCTACCGGGCGGAGTTCGTCTACAACTACGGCGAGTGGCATGCGGGGCTGGCCGCGGATTTGTGGCGACGCCGGGGATGCGCGATGACTGACCCACTGTACTTCCGCTACCCGTTGCTGCGGCGGACGGTGGAAGCCGCGCGGGTGGTGCTGGTGCATGGGGAGGCCGGGCGGCGGGCGGTGCTGGCGCAGTGCCCGGAGGCGCGCGTGGCGGTGATTCCGCACCTGCGGTTGGGGGACTTCGCGGAAAGCCACTGGACCTGCGCGCTGCGTGCGGCAGATCGGGCGCGCTTTCGGCGTGAGGGGCTGGGGCTGCGCAGCGGGGAGCTGGTGGTGGGCGTGTATGGCTATCTGCGGGAATCCAAGCGCCTGGCGTCGGTGTTGGAGGCGGTGACGGCGCTGCGGGCCGAGGGCTTGCCGCTGCGGCTGCTGGTGGTGGGGGACTTCGCATCAGAGGATTACCGGCACCGCTGGGAGGCGCGGCTGCAGCAGGACCCGGCGGTGATTGCCTACCGGGGCGTGCGGGAGGCGCACTTCCAGCAACTGCTGGAGGCGGCGGATGTCTGCGTGAATCTGAAATACCCGCAGGCTGGGGAGAGTTCCGGCATTGCCGCGCGGGCGCTGGCCCTGGGGACCCCTCTGGTGTTGAGCAGCAATGCGGATGCCGATGCGGGCGAGTTGCCGCGAGGGACCTTCGCGCCCGTGGCCACCGGTCCGGCTGAGGGCTCGTCCTTGCGGACGGTGCTGGGCTGGTTGCTGGGTGACCGGGATGCACGCCAGGCGTTGGCGCTGGAAGGCAGACGCTGGTGCCAGAACGCGATGGACCCCGCGCTCATCTGCCGGAAGGTGTGGAGGCTGGCCCAGTCTGCGGTGGATAGGGACGGCTGAGGACGCACCTGGATCACCGTAGCCCTTCAGGGTACGCCGCATCCACGCGCGGGGACGCTGGCCCGGCCCAACTCGGCCTAGTGTCCTGCCGGGGCGCGAGTGGCCTGCTGCTACCCTAGTAGAGGCGCGGCTGCATTATGCGACTTCCCGGATCCTATTTCCTGCAGAACCTGGTGGAACGGCGGGACCTGCTGTACCAACTGGTGCGGCGCGATTTCGAACGGCGCTTCGTGGGTTCCTTCGGCGGCTGGATGTGGGGCTTGGTGCATCCGCTGGTGCTGCTGGTGAGTTGGGTATTCGTTTTCCAACTGTGTTTCCGCGTACAGCCCACCAGTCCCCTGGCGCAGAACTATCCGCTGTACCTGTTCAGTGCGCAATTGCCGTGGATGCTGTTTTCTGATTCGGTGCTGCGGGCCGCGCCGTCGTTTGTGGAGAATCGCAACTTCATCACCAAGACCGTGTTTCCTGTGGAGTCAATCCCTGTATCGATTTTCCTGTCGTCCGCGATTCAACATGCCATGGGGATGGTGGTGTTGCTGTTGGCGATGGTGTTCTGGGAAGGCCGCATCAGCATGTGGCTGCCCATGCTGGCGCCTGCCTTTGCGCTGCTGGCGCTGTTCAGCGTGGGCATGGGGTGGATCGTGGCCAGCCTGCACGTGTTTCTGCGGGACACCGCCCAACTGGTGAGCGTGGTGATGACTTTCTGGTTCTGGTTCACCCCCATCTTTATTGAAGAGAGCATGGTGCCAGAGAACCTGCGCTTCCTGCTGCGCTTGAACCCGATGGCCCATTTCGTGGGGATTTACCGGCAATGCGTGTTGGGCACGGCTGCGCCTAACCTGGAACAGTTTGGGCTGGCGGCGGCAAGCGCGGTGGGTGTATTTGTGCTGGGGGGATTGGTGTTTCGCCGCTTGCGTCCCGGCTTTGCGGATGTACTCTAGCGGAAGGCGTGCTGTAATGAAGGCAGAGTGGGGGATGCATCTGGGATGAAAGTCTCCCGTTGGCAATCACGGAATATCGGGTGGCGACGCCGGGACTGGCTGGGCGCGGCTGCACTGGGCGCGGGGACAGTGGGCATGGGGGCCTGCGCCCTGCCACCGGCGGCCTTGTTGTACGTCAGTTCCTATCATCAGGGCTACGGCACGAGTGACGCGATCGAGGCCGGCATCCGCGAGACCCTGGCGGATCGTCCGGTCACCCTGGAGACCGTTTACCTGGACGGAAAGCGCCAGCCGGATGCCCTGCCCCATGCCGCCACGCGCGCCCTGGAACGGATTCGCGAACTGAAGCCCCGGGTGATTCTGGTTTCCGATGACGACGCCATGATCCACCTGGTGGTTCCGCACCTACGCCAGGGACCCACCCCCGTGCTGTTCTGCGGAGTGAACTGGACCGCCAGCCCCTACGAGGTGCCTACCCAACATGTCAGCGGCATGATTGAAGTGCTGCCGGTGGAGGACACCATCCGCACCGTGTTGGGTGCGCGGCCCGATTGCAAGGAGTTGTTCATCCTGAGCGAGGATTCGTCGTCAGAGCGCAAGAGCCGCACCTTCCTGGACCCCATTTACTGGCGCAACGGACTCTCCACCACCTACGGCCTGGTGCCCGACTTCGACCACTGGAAGAAGGCCTTCCGTTGGGCCAATATGCACGCTGACCTGATCTTCTTCATTACCAACGGGGCCATTCGCGACTGGAACCACGAGGAGGCCCTGGCGCACTTCCGCCAGTACGCCCGCGTACCGGTGTTCACCTGCGATGAGCACATGATGAAGTACGCCATGGTGGGCAGGGTGAAGGTGGCCCGGGAACAGGGCGAATGGGTGGCGCGGCAGGCCTTGCGGGTGCTGGAGGGCGTGGTGCCTGGAGAGATCCCGCTAGCCCGCAACCAGCAATCGCGATTGCTCACCAACCCGGAGTTGGCGGCGCTCATCCAGTTCCCGCTGCCCTCGCCTGACGCGGCTTAGGGCGCGGTCTCAGGCTCCCGCAGGGCAGAGATGGCCATCTGGGAAAGCGCCTTCTCTTCATAGCGCTGGCTGTTAGCGACGGCGGTGAGGAAGATGCCCACCAGTTGATGATGCGGGTCAATCCAATAGTCGGTACCGAAGGCGCCGCCATGGCCGAAGACGCCCACGGGGCGATGATGGACGGCGAAGCGGGCGTCCTTGGCCACGGTCCAGGTAAGGCCGTAGCCCTGGCCCGTATTGTGGCCGGAAGGCTCCATATGCCCGTTCTGGATGGTGCGCATGAGGGTGACCGTGTCCGCGGAAAGGTAGCGCTTCCCGTGCAGAGTGCCGCCGTTCAGCATCATCTGGGCGAACAGCGCCAGGTCTTCGGCGGTGGAGAACAACCCGAAGGAGGGGCCGGGATAGCGAGCGCCTTCCCGGAAGCGGGCGGGGTTGCCGCCCAGGATCTCAGCGCCGCTACGCACCAGGCCGTCGTCCGTGCGGCGATAGACCATGGCGATGCGGTCGCGCTTGGCGGCGGACTCCTTCATCGGATAGAAGAAGCTATCCTTCATGCCCAGGGGCTGGAAGAGGCGGGCGGCCAGGAAGTCCTCGAAGGTCATGCCAGAGCAGACCTCAATGATGCGGCCCAGGGTGTCGATGCCCATATTGCTGTACATCCAGCGGGACCCCGGCTCAAACTGCAGGGGCACCTGCGCGTAGGCGGCGACGGCTTCCGACAGCGGACGGTCCATCGTGCGCATGAAGTCCGGGATACCCTCTGGCATGAAGCCCGCCATCCCGGAGGTGTGGGTCATCAGGTCAAGGATGGTGATCTTGCGGGAGGGGCGCCGCAGCACCATGCGCGCATCGCCGTCGCGCGATTCCACCATCCATTGGTTTCGGAACTCGGGAAGGTGGCGTTCGACGGGGTCGCTGAGGCTGAGCTTACCCTCTTCCATCAGCATGGCGATGCCGACGCCCGTGAAGGGCTTGGTCATGGACATGATCTGGAAGATGGTGTCGGTGCGCATGGGCGTCTTGGATTCCAGGTTGGCCAGGCCGACGGCTTCCAGGTGAGCCACCTTACCGCGATGGACGATGAGGGTGACGGCGCCGGGCATCTGGTGCGCGTCCACGAACTGCTGCATGCGAGGCTTGATGGCGGCCAGGCGGGCGGCGTCGAAGGCTTCAGCGCCGCGTGGCAGGGGCTGCGCCGACAGCAGCGGCGCAAGGCAAAGCGCCAATGCGAAAAGAACGATGCGGCCGGGTGCGCCGTGCATGAGAGCCTCCTGAACGTGGCTGGAATCCAAGTCCGCATTGTACTGCGGATACGGCGAGAGGCGCGATTGGTTGGCATCGTGGGTAACCTTGCCCCATATCCTGAGCGCCTTAGCCCCCTGGAGGGGCGCAATGGAACGCAAGAAGGCATCGGATTATCCGCAGGAAGTGCTGGACCTGTTCGACTTATACGTACACGGCGACATTGACCGGCGCGGGTTTCTGGATCGCGCCAAGGGCTTCGCCACCAGCGGCGTAACGGCGGCGATGCTTCTGGACAGCCTGACGCCTCGCTTTGCCGAAGCGCAGCAGATCCGCCCGGATGACGCGCGGCTGGAGACGAGTTGGGTTACGATTTCATCGCCTGAGGGGTTGGGCGAGATTCGCGGCTATCTGGTGAAGCCGAAGGGCCTGACGGGCAAGCTTCCCGGCGTGGTGGTGGTGCATGAGAACCGGGGGCTGAATCCGCACACTGAGGATGTCGCGCGGCGGATGGCCCTGGAAAACTTCGTTGCCTTCGCGCCCGACGGGCTGACGACGCTGGGCGGTTATCCGGGGGATGAGGATTCCGCGCGCGCACTGTTTGCCAAGCTCGACCGAAACAAGTTGCTGGGTGACTTTGTGGCGGCGGGGCGTTGGTTGAAGGCCAACCCTTCCTGCACCGGCAAAGTGGGCGTGGTGGGATTCTGCTTTGGAGCAGGAATCGCCAATGCGATGGCGGTACAGATGGGCGGGGACTTGGCCGCGGCTGTGCCCTTCTATGGCGGCCAGGCGCCAGCCGAGGAAGTACCCAGGATCCAGGCGCCGCTGCAATTGCATTACGCCAGCCTGGATACGCGGGTGAATGCCGGTTGGCCCGCCTATGAAGCGGCGCTGAAGGCCAACGGCAAGCGCTACACGGCCCACATGTACGAGGGCGCCAACCACGGATTCCTGAACGACACCACCCCGCGCTACGACGAGGCAATGGCCAAGCTGGCCTGGAGCAGGACAGTGGAGTTCTTCAACGCTGAGCTTCGCTAGCGCGGACGATTACTAAACCGGCAGCGCGGCGCGGCGGCTGGAGAAATAGAAGCGGGCAAGGGTCCCCAGCAGGATCAACACGCCGCCGACAACGGCGTAAGAGCCCGGCTGCTCACCCAACGCCAGCCAGGTCCAGATGGGGTTCAGAACCGGCTCCAACAGCAGGATCATGGACGCCTCCAAGGCCGGGACCTGCCGCATGCCACGAGTCATGGCCAGGTAGGCGAGGGCAATCTGGAAGATACCCAGGTAGGCCAATAGGGTCCAATCCAGCAGCGCAGCAGTATCCCACAGCGTTGCGGCACCCGGGGATGTCGCGGCACCCGCGGATGTCGCGGCATCCAGGGGCAAGGCGAAGGGCGCGCAGAGGGCTGTCACCAGCAGGTTCCCCAGCACCACCACCTGCATGCCCAGGTTGCCGGCGGGATCGCGTCTGCCCCAGGCGCGCAGGCTCACCAGCACCAGTGCCCAGGTAAAGCCGCTGGCGGCGGCCAGCAGGTTCCCCAAGGCCGGCTGCGGGGCTGTGCTCTGCGCAACCGGCTCCCCCAGAAAGAACAGCGACATCCCCGCCCCCAACACCAGTAGCGTCCACCAATCTTCACGGCGTGTGGGTTCCTTCAGCAGCAGTGGCCCCAGGAATACCAAATACAAGGGTGCGGTGGCCTGCAGGTAAATCGCATTGGCTGAGGTGGTGAGCTTGGTGGAGGTGACGAACAGAATCAGCATGGCGGCATAGGCCAGCGCCGGACCCCATACGGCGGCCTTCCATCGGGTGCGCGCCTCTGGCAGCAGCAACAGAATGGTAGCAGCGGCGAACGCTGAGCGCAGGCAAGCAACCTGCCAGTGATTCATGCTGATGGCCTTGATGGCGAGGCCGCCGGTGGAAAACAGCGCCGCTGCCAGAATCAGTTGCAAGCGCCCCGCGGCAAGGTTAGCCGATGTATTCATGTCCGCTGTTCAGAATAGCGCCTGGCGGGCAAAATCGCTGAAGGGCGGAAGGACAAATCGCTTTCAGCCCCATTCAGAATATCCATACAACGTCACTGGAATGTCACTGGCTATTCATCGCTCATTGACGCAGCGTCGCTAGCCTAACAGACGGGGCCACCATGGTTCCCCGGATTCGGCCAGGGCTGTAGTCTCGCGCGCCCGGCCTTTTCACTTCAGGATTCATCAACCAGAGGACGAAAATATGAAGAAACGGATAGCACTGCTTGTGCTTTGTCTGCTGGCGGCCATGATGCTGCCCGCGCAGACGGATTCCAGTTCGCTACGCGTGCTGGTGACCGACGGTTCCGGCGCCCCCATTCCAGGGGCTGCGGTGAAGCTGACCAACGTGTCTAAGCAGTTGGAGTTTTCGCGCCTGGCCAGCAATGATGGCTACGCTTTGTTCACGCCCATCCCACGGGGAACCTACGTGGTGGAAGTGAGTAATGCCGGGTTTGGGACCAAGACCGTGACGGATCTGGAGCTGGACGTGGATGTTCGCCGTCTGCTGCGGGTTGACCTTCAGGTGGCCTCCATCCAGGAGACCGTGGAAGTCTCCGCCGACGCGGCCACCATCCAGACTGAGCAGGGATCGCTGGGACAGGTGATCAAGGGCGAGGTGGCGGTGGAACTGCCGCTGGCCGGACGCCGCTACACGGAACTGGCGTTGCTGGCGCCCGGCGTCACCAACAGCACGCTGAACGTCACCACGCGCGGCCCGGGGTGGTTTGTGTCCAATGGGAACTACCACACGCAAAACAACTTCATGATCGACGGTGTCGACAATAACCAGGGAACCCAGAATGCGCAGGCGCTTTCGGCGCAGGTGGTGCAGCCTTCGCCGGACGCCCTGCAGGAATTCAAGGTACAGACGAACGCCTATTCCGCAGAGTTTGGCCGGTCTGCCGGCGCCGTGGTGAACGTGTCCATCAAGAGCGGCAGCAACGACGTGCATGGCTCTGGCTGGTACTTCAACCGCGATAGCGTGTTCGCTGCCAACCGCTGGCAATCGAACCTGAACGGACAGCCCAGGGACGTGTTGAGCTGGCACCAGTTCGGGGGTACGATCGGCGGACCCATCGTGAAGAACAAGCTCTTCTACTTTGGCCACTACGAAGGTTTCCGCCGGAATTTCTCCGACACCGGCACCACCACCGTGCCGCTGGACATCAACAAGCAAGGCATCTTCAATTTCGATGTACGCGACCCATTGGCGGGCAACGCGCTGTTTGCGAACCGGACCATTCCCAACGCGCGGTTCGATTCGATTGGCAAGAAGCTGATTGACCTGTATCCTTCGCCCAACCAGACGGGCAACCCGGGCAGCGGCGGCCGCATCGTGAACAACTATGGCGTGCAACTGCCGGGCACTGAGAACACGCACAAGTACGACATCCGCAGTGACTACTACGCTACTGAGCGAAACCAGATCATGGTGCGCTACAGCTATCTGCGGCAGGACATCACGCGCCAGCAGATCTTCCCGGGACTTGCCGACGGAGTAGGCGACCAGGGATCTCAGTTCAACAACAACCACAGCCTGGCCACGATGTGGACCACCACCATCAGCCCCACCATGACCAACACGCTGCGCTTCGGCCACAACCGCACGTTCAGTGAGTTCGCGCATGCGACGGCAAACGCGGAAACGGCGGACGCCTTCGGTTTCCGCGGATTCCCGGCGGAAATGTTGCAAGTGGGCGGACTGCCGCTGATTGGCGTTTCCAACTACAACCAGTTGGGCACCCGCAATTTCCGTCCTCAATTCCAGCAACCGCGCATGTGGCAGGCCATCAACACCCTGGGTATCGTGGCGGGGAACCACTCCATCCGCACCGGATTCGAGTTTCGGGCAAAGCGCAACAATTTCGTGGACGTTACGCGCCGCACGCCCAGCTACAGCCTGGATGGACGCTTCACCAACGACAGCATGGGCGACCTGCTGCTGGGCATGCCCTGGCAGGTGGTGCTGAACACCGTTCCCGAAGTGGACCAGCGCCAGGAGATTTGGGCGGGCTTCTTCCAGGATGACTGGAAGGTGACACGCACTCTTACCCTCAACCTGGGTGTGCG
>JALOKO010000565.1 GCA_025456495.1 Bryobacterales bacterium
TGGGGGACACCACGGACCACGTCCCTGATGCCTCGTCGCTGCCGCATTGTCGGACCGACCCAGATCTTGCGCTTGCGCTGGAATTCGGTTCCCCAGGACCATCATCGTGGAATGGGAGCGCCAGCTTCCGCCGCATTCCATGCGCTTGCTGTCAGGCGCCATTTCGCTGAGTCTGGAGTGTCTCTCCACTTCACCTCCAGCTTGAGTTCCTTTGACTCTCCCGGGGCCAGCCAAAAGTAGTTGTCCGTGGCGAAGAAGGATCTCTTGCCACCAACCAGGTCGATCTTGACAGGATAGGCAGGCTGCCGCCCGTCGTTCGTGATGGTTGCGTAGATCAGCGATCTGCCCTCTGAGGGGGCTGCCTCCCGCCGCACTGCCGTTATCCGGAGCGAGGTTGAGTTTCTTGCGACTGAGGGCTTCAGCCATGGCCCGTCTGGAAATTCCGGCCACTCTTTTGGCGCCTGCCGAAACTCTGACAGCGCCTTGGGATCGGCAAGCTTTGCAAGTACACGGGGGTGGTAGACCTGGCGGGAAACCATCGTCGAACCGTGGCTGAGTTCCGCAACCAGGAAGAGATACCGGTCGCGATAGGTGGAGGGAATGGCGAAGTCGCCGAGCGCGTGTTTCAGCACCGTCGGCCCGGACCCAAGGCTGAACGTGAGGTTCTTTTCCCAGATGCTGGCGAAGCGGTCATCGAGAACGCGAACATGCAGCTTCAGCCCATCCTGCCCGGTGGCAGCCTGGTGCGTTACCGCTGCATGGATAGGGAGCGACTCTCCCGGCGCAAGAAGCAGATGGGGCAGCAGCACCTGAACATGGGTTTCCTGGTAAGTGCGCCTCAGGAAGTAGTAAGGCGCGGTGGGATGCCCGAAGCCGTCCATCAATTGGATTGCCACTACCGGCCAGGGCCGTTTGAACACCCACGGCAGCAGCCCGGCGGTGATGGGATAGTTCGATTGCAGCGCCTCTGACATCACCTGATAGAACTCACCGGCGCCAATCTGGGTTGCTTCAGCAATGGCCTCGATGGACGGACTGCGCATGTTGTCGATATGGCTCGCGCGCGAGAGCATGCGCGGCACGCGGGAAGCCTGATACTCGACGAAGTGATGGCGAAAATCAGGAAACCGGGTTTCGAAGTCAGGATCGTACATGCGATCCAGCGGGCGGTTGAGTTCTGCAGCACTCACCACTTCCCGCATCGTTTCCGGGTTCGGGATGTTGTGCATGCCCGTTTCGGCCATGAAGGGCAAAAAGGGGAACTTGCGGGCGTACCAGGTGGGATCCATGTCGGGATAATCGTGCATGCTGCCGTTGTCTGGCGAGGTGCGGCGGAACGGGCGCGTGTTGTCGAAGTCCTGCAGGGATCGCTCCAGGATGCCAATGCTGGCAGCGTTGCCTTCCGCATAGGGATTGAACTCGTTGCCGCCGCAGTAGACTGCCAACGCGGGGTGATTGCGGAGGCGAAAAATCGTCTGCATCACCTGGGCTTCCCAAACGGGCTGAGGGTAATCCGGCGTCAGCATGTTGCCGATGGGGAAGTCCTGCCAGACGAGGATGCCGAGTTCATTCGCAACCTCGTAGAAGGCTTCCGGCTCCAGGATGCCGCCTCCCCAGATGCGCACCATCTGCACGCCGGCGTTCTTCGCCGCGCTCAGCAGCCAATGGTAATTCTCTTTTGGCAGATCCAACAGGATGTCGGCAGGCATCCAGTTGACACCCTTGACGAAGAACTTCCGGCCGTTTGCTACGAACTGCCACTCTGACCAACGATCCGTGAGGCGGGGACCGGATGTGAACTGCGCCTGGAGTGTGCGAATCCCGTAGGAAAACTCCAGACGATCCAGTTCCTGCCCTTCGTCCAGTAGAGTCAATGTTGCGCGGTAGAGGTTCTGCGGGCCTAACCGGTTTGGCCACCAGAGCTTGGGCGATGGCACTGAGATGTCGGCTTCCAGCCAGTTGCGGCCAGGAAGCGTATCGATGGGAAGCACGGTACTGAACGCGGGACGCGTCGCCCCCTTTTCGGTCAACTCCAGGCGGACGCGCAATTGCTTGCGCTGCCCCTCCAGTTCCCACCATGGGCGGTAGTAGCGGATCTGCACTTCGCCGGTGGGGTGAAATTCCTGATCCAAAGAGTGCTTGTCGCGTAGCAGCTCCACGCTGAGATGTAGCGTTGCTTCCTTGTCGCTGGCGCTCTTGGTGGTCAGGAACGGGCGATCCAAATGGGTGGCGCCGGTGAATTCCAGGCGCACTCCCTGCCACATGCCCAGCGGGAAAAACATCTCTCCACCGGTGCCGCCTGCGATCACCCAGGGCTTGATGATGCGGCCAGGGGCGCGCGGCTTATAGTTGGCTTTGTTTCCCCAATTTCCGGCGCGGACTTCCACAACAAGTTCGTTGGCTGCATCGGTGCGCAACAGACGCGACACCTCAATGGCAGGACCTCCAAACATCCCCTGATGCTCGCCGAGCAATTGCCCGTTCAGCCAGATGCGAGCGAAGTAGTCGATGCCATGGAAATAGAGATAGGCATACCCTTTCGGGCGTTCCGTGTGGACCTGAAATTCCTTGCGGTAATACCAGACCTTTTCATCCACCCAGGAGTATTGCGACGAGTTGAGATTGTAGTAAGGGTGCGGCAGTTCTCCGGCCA